>JAHDDJ010000546.1 GCA_020629385.1 Erythrobacter sp. | reverse complement strand
GCCATTGCGCCGTCATCCATCATTGCTTCTTCTTCGCCAGCGATAGCGACGAATTCGCCACCAGTTACTTGGCTAATTGCAATATCTGCATCTGCACAGTCACCGAATTCATCACAAGTGATGGTACCGGTAATCCCGTCCATGCCTGAGGTTGCGCTCAGTGCGTCGATCAATGCTTGGCGACCAATCATGGTGTTGCCGTCTGCATCGGTCATTGCCACTGCTTCGATTGCGTTCAACAGCATGTTGGTTGCATCGTAAGCGTGTGCGTGGAATGGTGCGGTTGGTTCTGTACCGTAGTTTTCTTGGTATGTTGCCAAGAAGTTGTCATAGATGCTGTTGCCAAACGCAAGGTTAGGACCTGAAAGGTACATGCCTTCAGCTGCATCACCAGAAGCTTCAATGAAGTCTGGGCTTTGGACACCGTCAGCAGCAGCTAGTACTACGCCTTCGAGGCCATCAATTTCTTGTGCGGTTTTTACGATCAATGAACCCAGTGGAATGAATACTGGTGCATAGATCAATTCTGGACCAGCAGCAGCAACTGAGGTCAAGAGTGGTTCAACGTTGGTTGCATCGGCAGCTTCAGCTTCAAATGCAACAATTTCACCACCAAGTGCGGTAAAGCTATCGCTAAATACGCTAGCTAGACCTTCGGTGTAAGGATCGCCATCGTGGATCGCAGCAGCTTTGGTTAGACCAAGCGTGTTGTACACGAAGTCTGCCATTGCAGCACCTTGGATTTGGTCATTGTGCGCGGTCCGGAAGTAACAAGCTTGGCGGCTGTCTGCACCGGTCAACACTGGAGCAGTGTTAGATGGTGAGATCATTGCGATGCCTTCTGCACAAACGATTTGTGACATTGGCACGCCAGCACCAGAACAGCTTGTCCCGATCACACCAGCGATGGTTGGATCAGAAGCGATTTTTTGACCAGCGGTTTGACCACCTTCAGCTGAACAGCCGTCATCTTCGGCTTGTAGTTCAATTGGGTGACCCATCATTTCGCCACGGTCAGAAATTGCAATTTCAACACCGTATTGGCTATCTAGACCCAAGCTTTCGTTTGGACCTGA
>JAHDDJ010000545.1 GCA_020629385.1 Erythrobacter sp. | reverse complement strand
TGGTCAGCGGGGTATGTCCAACCGGCAGTTCGGGCTATACAGGCCAGCTGAAAGCGCAGCTGCGTCCCCCTGCAAATCAGCCGATGTAAATCCCCAGATGACTTTCATAGTATCATCACCTAGTCTTCGGGAATCGAAGCTTTGGTTTTGGGAGTTTCGAGAGGTGAGGGGACAATTTGGCTGATCCGATACGACAGGACACGCTATTCGTAGCGCTTGCGCGGCCGCAAATGTTTGCGGGGGTGACCTATACGTTTTTCGTGATCAATCTGATCGTTGCGGTCGAACTGTTTCTGATTTTCCGAAGCCCGTGGGTTCTTGCTGCGGCGGTGGTGTTTCACGGCGTCGGTATGATCGTATGTCTGAACGAGCCGCGCTTCTTTGATCTGTGGCTGACCCGGGTGCGCAATTGCCCGCGCGTGCGCAACCATTCCTACTGGCGGTGCAATTCCTACCGCCCATGAGTAGCCGCGCCAAACTTGCAGCCCGTGAGGCTCCCGCAGGTGCGCATTTGCCGTATGCCCGGCATATTGACGACATCACCATAGAAACGCGCGACGGCTTGCTGATGCAGACCATTCGTTTGGGCGGGCTGCTGTTCGAAACTGCCGATAGTGACGAGATCAATTACCGTGCCGAGCTGCGTGATGCGATGCTGCGGGCCATCGGCACATCGCGCTTTGCGATTTACCATCATGTGGTCCGGCGACGAGCAGATGTGGCGCTTAATGGCGACTATATTGATGACTTTTCCGAGCGTCTCGATGATCGCTGGACCGAGCGCTTGGGTGACAAGCGGCTTTTCGTCAACGAACTGTTTCTGACCATTGTCCGCAGACCGCTTCAAGGCGGTGTCGGGATTGTGGACCGCATCCAGGACTGGCTTGGCCGGGCCAGTCATCGCAATGCGGCCCGACTTGCTACGGAAAAGCACGCACTCGATAATGCGAGGGAGGCGCTGGTGGCGGCGTTGGGTGCCTATGACCCGCAAGTGCTGACTGCGTATGACACGCCGGATGGTCGGCGCTCCGAGCCGCTGGAGTTTCTGTCCTATCTCTACAATGCCGACATGCGACC
>JAHDDJ010000544.1 GCA_020629385.1 Erythrobacter sp. | reverse complement strand
GTGGGCGACCAGATGAGCCATTACGGCGTCAATGCGGGTGTGCCCAAAACGCTGATCCAGTATCTGATCCGCTGGTCGATCCAGACCGGCCAGTTCGATGTCGCGAGCGATGAGGTTCTTCAGGCCATTCTCGATACCGAAATCTCGCCCGAACTGGTTCCGGCAAACGAAGATGGCGGGCTGCAAAGTACCGAGGACAAGATCGGCCCGTATGAGCTCAACGACTTCTTCCTGCATCATATCATCCGGTGGGGGCAGAAGCCCAGCAAGGTCGCGTTTCTCGCTTGGCATGCATGGCAAGATTCTACGCAAGGCGTCTGGCCGGCCGATTTTCCCGAGGCGAAGAAGAACGAGTATGATCTCGCCACCATTCGCATGTGGCTGGAGAAATTCCTGTGGCGCTTTTTCCAGTTCAGTCAGTTCAAGCGCAGCGCCTTGCCCAACGGCCCCAAAGTCAGCGCAGGCGGTGCCTTGTCGCCACGTGGCGACTGGCGCGCCCCGAGCGATGCTGTGGCGGATGTTTGGTTGGAGGAACTAAAACGCGGTGTGCCGGAAGGTTAGAGAAACCCTCCAGCACGACCGAAAGCTTGATTGGATCTAGTTCTTATCGACCGAATATTTGCCCGGACCGAAGGCGAAAACGAACAGCATTCCGCCACCAATCGCGAGGTTTTTGAGGAAGGCTGTCATTTCGCTCTGATTGGCAAAATCATTGTGGAAGAAAACAGCGGTCGCGACGCAGAACAGAGCGAGCGCAAGACCGGCCCAGCGTGCTTTGAAGCCGATCAGTAAGGCGATCCCGCCCAAGATCTCGACCGCTACGGTTCCGGCATAGGCCACTTGCGCCAAAGGCAAGCCTACAGATTCGATGTACCCGATGGTTCCGGCAGGGTCGGTCAGCTTGTTTACCCCTGCGAGGATGAAAAGCACTGCCAAGAGCACGCGCCCGATCAGTGCGGCAATGTGATTGTTTGTATTGTCCATGGATAGTCTCCCTTTTGAATTTCTGCTGTCGTTTTCGCTTACGCGGCGAGTTCTAGCACTTTTGCACTCGCTTCGGCGATCTTTGCTTCGCCATCG
>JAHDDJ010000109.1 GCA_020629385.1 Erythrobacter sp. | reverse complement strand
GACGCTGCGTCCCGCCTTCGCTCGTTTTGCGACTCAGAATTCGAGAAAGAATCCTTGTTTGCGCAGCGCGAAGGTGGCGAGAAACGCTCGGGCGTCAGCTTCTTGGGCTTGCTCAATGCCATTGATGGCGTGGCTGCTTCAGGAGGGTCGTGCTCTGGTCATGACAACGAACCACAAAGAAAGGTTGGACCCGGCCTTGATTCGCCCCGGCCGCGCCGATGTGCATACCGAACTTGGATTGGTGTGTGCAGCAACGGCCCGTCGATTGTTTGAACGCTTCTTTCCCCGTGAACGCGACTTGGCCAGGGTGTTCGAACAACGGTTGGGAAATCAAAGACACAGCCCTGCCCAGATACAAGGTTGGCTTTTGGCCGACAGCGCTGATCCAGAGGCCGCTGCGCAGGCGTCGGGGCTAGAAGGCCGCATGCAAGATATTGCCGCCGAATGAGTAAGTATGGGTGTCCGTGAAATCCGTGCCTGTTTGGTTATATTGCACCCCACTCCAAGCCAAACTTTCCAAGATATTTCCGCAGCCGATCTGCATCATTCTGAGTCTTGCGTTTGCTGCGCGATACAGCAAACAAAGCGCGACCGGCGGCACTCAGGCTTGAAGAGTTGCGGCAGGTCCGGATCACCTTGGCCAGTTGCACAAGATCGAACGGGTCAACGTCAGACACCGCGTCACCCATCACATCTGCAACCAGCTTGAAGTCATCATCGGACTGCGCCGATTTCCAATCCACTTGAAGCGTCTCAATTTCGGTTGCGACCATCGCCCGGGTAATCCGCCCACGGGGTGCGAGTGTACACAAGCGGCGGATCGAGCCCGAGAAGTCACGGAAGTTCCCCGGCCAATGGGTGCCCGGGTCTTTGGCAAAATCCAGATATTGCGCGCGAGCATCCGAATTGAAGCCGACATGTGTGCCTAAATCCCTTTCGCAGCGATCCAGTTCATGCAACAGGTTTGCCTCAATATCTTCGCTTCGATTGCGCAGCGCGGGCAAGGTGAAACTCCAAGTGTTCAACCGGGCCAACAGATCGGGGCGAAACTGCCCTGAAGCTGTCATGCTTCGCAGGTCGCGGTTGGCCCCAGCGATCAAGTGAAACCGGCTTGAGATTTCGTGATCGGAACCCAACGGATAGAACCGCCCGGTCTCGATGGCATGCAGAAGGACTGACTGCATGTTGGGGCTCAGTTCGTCCACATCATCCAGAAACAGGACGCCGCCATCGGCCTCGCGCAGCAAGCCGCTCCGCTCGGTCCCCGCAGCCCCGAGATAAGAGCGGCGCTGGCCAAACAACGTTGCCATGGCATCTGGCCCGTTCAATGTCGCGCAGTTCACGTGGACCAGACGACCTTTGACGCGGCGGCGATCAAGTTTGAGGCCGTGAATGCGCTCGGCTAGCTCTGTCTTCCCCGTGCCAGTCTCTCCGAGCAGCAGGATAGGCTCGTCGGAATTGCTGGCGACCAGCTCAACCCGGTCGATCAGATCGTTGTATTCTGCATTGCGCGTCTCTATCCCGCCTTTCAACTGGTCACTATGTTCTCGCGAGAGTTGGTCGAAGCGCTGCTGAAGCGCGTTGTATCGGCTCAGGTCCAAGTCGATGACATCGAACTTCGGCACGTCCTCTTCCGGCCCCGGCGGACCGGTTTGGATCAAACGCGCCGGTACATGGCGGCTTTCCGTTAGCAGGAACCAGCAGATCTGGGCCACATGTGTCCCAGTGGTCAGATGAACATGGTACCGTTCGCGTTCATCGTCAAACCCATAAGACCGGGCGAAGTCGAACAGCTTGCCATAGACCTCCTGAAAATCCCACGGGTCATTCAGGTCAAGCTGTTGGAGCAGTACCTCTGTCTCGGGTGATGCCTCCTCGATCTCGCGCTGAACTTGCTTGGCCAGACGATTGAACCGCATGTCATAGAGGATTTCGAGCCGATCCACCTTGAAATGATCGTGGCTGACAAGGCTGGGCGTCGGTTTCCAACGCCTTTTCTTGCCCATATCCAACTGGGTTCCGAGAAAGCCGATAACCACGTTCTTCATTTAGTATCCAAATTTATAAATGACGATAGTATAGGATAGTATATGTGCTCATGTGAAAACTCAAATTCAATATTATTAGTTTAGTATCAATAGCTTACCTGATTCTTCGATTTTCTTTCGGGTGAACCGAGCATCATGCCAAAACGTCCTCACAAAAAATGAGGAACAGAAAAATGGCGAACAAATCCGTGTTTGCATCGATCAAAGGCCGGTTGCTGCCGAAAGCGACTGCAAAGAATGCCCACGCGGCACCGGCCTACGCTTATTCCGATGCCCATGCCCTGGCGCAGGTTGCTGTTACTGGCACTTTCGGTGGTATGTTTTATCAGTCGCCACAGGAGGAACTGGAATATGTTCTGGATGCGGCAGAAGCCGTTGATCCGCGCTACCTGGCGCAGGCGGCCATCTATGCCCGCCGGTCGGGTTACATGAAGGATATGCCTGCCGTGTTGCTGGCTGTTCTGGCCCGGCGTGATCCGGTCTTGTTCCGTTCGGCTTTCGCCCATGTGGTCGATAACGGCAAGATGCTGCGCACCTTTGTGCAGGTTATCCGCTCTGGCCAAACTGGTCGTAAATCGCTGGGTTCCGCGCCTAAAGCTATGGTGCAGAACTGGCTGAACACCGCGTCCGACTGGGTGCTGCTGAACGCCAATATCGGGAACGACCCGTCTTTGGCTGACGTGATCAAGATGGTGCACCCAAAGCCGGACACCCCGGAACGGGAGGCGCTGTTTGCCTGGATTGTCGGGCGGCCGTGCGATCTGGCACGGTTGCCACAGGCTTTGCAGGACTGGATTGCATTCAAGGAAACCGGCAAAGGTCCGGTTCCGGATGTGCCGTTTCAGATGCTGGCGCAGCTGGAGCTGTCCTCAGCCCATTGGGCGCGGATCGCACGTAAAGGCTCGTGGCAGATGGTGCGCCAGAACCTGAATACGTTTCAGCGTCACGGCGTTTTCGGCTTGACCAAGAACGTGGATCACGTGGCGGCATTGCTGCGCAACCCCGAGGCTATCACCAAGGCACGTGCGTTTCCTTACCAGTTGATGGTGGCGGCGCAGAACGTGAACAGCGAGATTCCGCGCGAGATCGTTGACGCCCTGCATGATGCGATGGAAATCGCGGTGCAGAACGTGCCAAAGATCGCGGGGCAGGTGATCGTGTGTCCGGACGTCTCCGGGTCGATGACCTGGTCTGTGACCGGGTATCGCCCAGGCGCCAGCTCGGCCGTGCGTCACGTGGATGTAGCAGCCCTTGTGGCCGCGTCATTCCAGCGCGTGAACCGTGGGTGCCAGGTTCTGCCGTTCGACTTCGACGTGCGTGACGTACGTCTGGAGCCGCGCGACACGATCCTGACCAACGCCGAGCGTCTGGCCGCTCTGGCTGGTGGTGGAACAAACTGTTCCGCGCCGCTGAAATGGCTGAACGATCGTAGTCGCGCGCCGGATCTGGTGGTGTTCGTGTCTGACAACCAGTCGTGGGTAGATGCCCGCGCCGGCGGTCAGGGAACGGCAATGTTGAAGGAATGGGAGGCGATCAAGCGTCGCAACCCAAAGGCCAAACTGGTCTGCATCGACATCGCCCCATACGGGACCACGCAGGCGCAGACACGTGAAGATGTGTTGAACGTCGGTGGGTTCTCGGATGCGGTCTTTGACCAGATCGCGGCGTTTGCCTCCGGTCAGACCGGCCCGGACCATTGGGTTGGCGAGATCGAAAAAATCGACGTGTGAAAGAAAGGGTCAGGCGGAATGCCTGTGGGACTACATTTTCAGGTAATGTCTCCGTCTCACAATCAGACTTGTCCGCCTGCCCCACCCAAAACGAAAGAAAAAGGAAAGAACATCGCGTTTAAAGCAGACATGGCGGGGGCACGATCAGAGGAACTTGGCGGTTCGACTCCGTCACTCTTGCGGGCGCTCTCTGGCATGGGCGGGACCTTATACCGCCATGTCTGCCTTGAACGCGAAAACTGGGACCCTTCGGAAATGCGTGGGTTGCGTCACGCTCTGGCGAATTCGCCATGTCGTCTAAAGGATCGCAAGACGCCGTTGCGGCCCCTCCTCTGGGTCAAAAACAGAAAGGAATGAAATCTCGGCGAATGCCGGTGGAACTACAGATCATAATCTCCGTGTCGCGGGTTCAAATCCCGCCATCGCGTTGCGATGTAGCTCAGTCAGGGAGAGCAGGTTCGTTTCACCACACCCTTGTCGCCGGGGCACGCGCCCGTAGCTCAGTGGTAGAGCAACCGCCTTTTAAGCGGTGCGTCGTGGGTTCGATCCCCACCGGGCACACCAGAAATTCATGCAGGAGGAAAGCCCGCGGGACTACACGTAGACGCGGCCCTTCGGGGTTGGAGGTGTTAAATCCTCCGTGCTGGTTCAAGTCCAGTCCAGGGTTCTCTCTGGTGGCGGAAACTGTCTCGCACCACCTTGTCCTCCTGATAGGAAAAGAAAGGAATCCCCCGGCGAATGCCGAAGGAACTACATTGCAGCACCCTTCCGGGGTAAACCGAGCGGGTTCAACTCCCCTCCTTGCAGGCGCCCAGACGGCAAACGCATCCGCCCATACGGATGCGGGGCGGGTCCCGGGTTGTTTCTTCTCCTTTGTCGCCGGGGTCCAAATTTTTCGGCTGTAGCTCAGCGGTAGAGCGCCTGACTGTTAATCAGGATGTCGTTGGTTCGATCCCAACCAGCCGAGCCAGAAATGAAAGGAAAGTATCCGGGGGAATGCCCGTGGGAGTACATCGCTTGAAACGAACCGCCGAAAGGCCTCTCACGAACCTCTTGTCCCCCGGACCCAAAATATCACGGCGAATGCCGGTGGAACTACATAATCACCTGGTCGCGGGTTCGAGCCCCGCCATCGCATTCCGCGATGTAGCTCAGTTGGATAGAGCAGTTGAAAATGTTTCACCAACACCTTGTCGCCGTGACCGATGTTAGAGTGAGATGGATAGATGAGTGACGAAAACACAAACTACCCCGTTACCGGGGAACACCTGAAGGAATGGGGGCATCGCCCGGGCAAGCAATTCCCGGCGCTGTTGGCACGTGCGAAAGAGATGCGCACCGAAGGGTTCGGTCTGGTGCGTATCCGGCAGGAACTGGAGGGCGAGATTCCTCCCGCTCCGATGACCATGGATCTGCGTGCCCCGGGCGAGGTGGCGTTTCATGAAAACATCGACGTGGAGCATCCCGACGAGGAAGACAATGTAGCCAAAGTCCGCGAGACGATGACCGCATTGATGCGGACACCGACCATCGAAGCGGGGGCTATAATGCCTGATGCCTGTCCGGCGGGGCCTGTTGGCACTATCCCGGTTGGGGGTGTGGCAGCGGCGCGCAATGCGATCCATCCAGGGATGCACTCGGCTGACATCTGCTGTTCGGTTATGATCACCGATCTGGGCAATGCCGATCCCAAGGCTGTGTTGGATGCGGCCCAGTCGGTCACGCATTTCGGACCCGGTGGGCGACCGCAAGGCAAGCGGTTTACCACCTCGATGAAACTGCTGGATGCGTTCCGGGAAAATCCGTTTCTGGACAACCCGAAATCCTTGCGCATGGCGCAGGAGCACATGGGCACTCAAGGGGATGGGAACCACTTCCTGTTTGTCGGCCGCTCACGCAAAACCGGACGGACCGCGATTGTGACCCATCACGGGTCGCGCGGACCGGGGGCAGTTCTCTATAAGCATGGGATGCATGTGGCCGAGAAGTTCCGCAAAGAACTGTCGCCCGAGACTGCCAAGCAGAACGCCTGGATTCCGGCAGATACCGAGGAAGGGCGCGACTATTGGGAGGCGCTGCAGCTGATCCGTAAGTGGACCAAGGCTAACCACAATGCCATCCACCAAGCCACCGTCGAAGGCGCACGGGTGGGCGATGTGGGCGAACGGTTTTGGAATGAGCACAATTTCGTCTTCAAGCGGGGTGATATCTATTACCACGGCAAGGGCGCGACCCCGGCTTGGGATGGATACGCTGCGGATGCGACAGGACTCACGCTTATTCCGCTGAACATGTCCGAGCCCGTTCTTGTTGTGCGTGGCAAGGACGCGGGTCACGGTCTGGGGTTCAGCCCGCATGGTGCAGGACGCAACTTCTCGCGGGCCGAGCATAAACGCCGTATGGGGCCGGTCACACCTGAGCAGATGCTGAAGGCAGAAACCGAGGGCTTGGATATTCGGTTCCATGCCGGGGGCGTGGACGCCTCGGAACTGCCGTCGAGCTATAAGAACGCCGACAACGTGGTTGCTCAGATCAAATCCTACGATCTGGCCGAAATCGAAGACTATATCGACCCTTACGGCTGCATCATGGCAGGTGACGTGCCGCCGTTCTGGAAAAACAAGAAGAAAGGCCGCCGGTGATCGCTGGCGACCTTTATGATCCATTCATGGGCGTGCGTTGGGCTCCAGTTTGAACACACATCGTATTCGGTTGCCATGTATGCGCCCAAATTGGGATTTATGCCTTAAATTTCAAAACGTTCTTGGTTGACTACATTATGCAAATCGAAATTACCCTTACCGCACCGGCTGATGCTGACTACGCTGCAAG
>JAHDDJ010000543.1 GCA_020629385.1 Erythrobacter sp. | reverse complement strand
TATCCCGATGATGTGCTGGCGCGTGATGTGCACGCGGTGGTCGAGGCATTGGGGCTGACGGATTTTGATCTGGTCGGCTTCTCGCTCGGTTCGCGCACATCGGCGCGGGCAGTCATCACCGGACTGAAACCGCGCAGGCTGGTGCTGTCCGGCATGGGGCTGGAGGGACTGTCCGGATGGAATAACCGTGCGGCTTTCTTTATCGATGCGATTGACCGGTTCGATATGATCAAGCGCGGCGATGCGGCGTTTATGGCGGCGGCTTTCATGAAAACGATGGATGTCGACCGCGTTGCGGCGCGACTTTTGTTGCAATCGGTTGCCGATACCTCGCCCGAAGAACTCGCTGCGCTAACAATGCCGACCATGGTGCTGTGCGGGGACAAGGACAATGACAACGGCTCTGCAACACGCCTCGCCGACATTTTGCCTGATGCGCGTTATGTCGAAATTCCGGGCACGCATATGAGTTCGGTGACCGAAAGCGCGCTGGGCGATGCGCTGGTTGCATTTTTGGGAGAATAGGCGATGAGCTTGCGCACGGGATTTCTCACATTTTGGATAGGCGGACTGGTCGCATTTGCCATTGTCATCGCCATGCATTTGCCGCTGGTCCTGACCGAAGTGCCCGGGGGAATTGGTGACCACCAGGCGGCGGGTACTGCTGCGGAGGTCAACCGGATCCAGACAGCGTGGGAGCGCGTGGGCCTGCTGGACACAGCGAAACGTGCGATGCTGGGAGATCTGGTGTTTATCGGCATCTATGGCTTGGGAAGTATTCTCGCAGGGTTCCATTTTCGTCGTGTGGGCACGGGTGCGCTCAAGCATTTGGGAACCGCGATCCTGGTTGCCGGACTGGTATTCACGGTCACCGATTATGGCGAAACAATCGCGCAATTCATCCAGCTTTCCGCAAGAGCCGGTGATGATGCGCTCGCCGGTTTTGCTGCAAGCGTGCGGCCCTTCAAGATGGCTGCGTGGATCATCACCTTTGTTGGTGTGCTGGCCGCTATGGTCATTGGTCGAAAACAGAACGCTTCCGGTTGATTAGAACCGATTTCGGGTTCACTCTCGCTTCATT
>JAHDDJ010000542.1 GCA_020629385.1 Erythrobacter sp. | reverse complement strand
AGCGCCAGTTTTTCGAGGTTCGCCGCATAGGGCAGCGGTACATCTTCATTGCACACCCGCGTTACCGGTGCATCGAGATGGTCGAAGCCCTCTTCCATGCAGATCGTGGTGATTTCCGAAGCGATTGAGCACACCGGCCAACCCTCTTCCGCGACAACCACGCGGTTGGTTTTGGCCAGACTGTCCAGAACAGCCTGCTTGTCCAGAGGTCGCAGCGTGCGCAGGTCGATAACTTCTGCATCTATGCCCTCGCCTGCCAGTTCCTCGGCAGCTTCGAGCGCAAGGCCTACGCCAATCGAATAGCTAACGATGGTTACATCGCTGCCTTCGCGCATGATGCGCGCCTTGCCGATGGGCAGGACATGATCATCAAGCTCTGGCAATTCGAAGCTGCGGCCATAAACCAGCTCGTTTTCAAGGAACACGACTGGATCTTCACAACGGATCGCAGCCTTCATCAGGCCTTTGGCATCCGATGAATCGTAAGGAGCAATAACGATCAGCCCCGGCACGCTGGCGTACCACGGACCGTAATTCTGGCTGTGCTGCGCGCCGACGCGGCTCGCTGCACCATTGGGTCCACGGAAGACCACCGGACAGCGCATCTGGCCGCCGGACATATAGTTCGTCTTGGCCGCAGAGTTGATAATGTGGTCAATCGCCTGCATCGCGAAGTTGAACGTCATGAATTCGACAATCGGGCGCAGACCGCCCATCGCGGCTCCTGTACCGATGCCGGCAAAGCCGTATTCGGTGATCGGCGTATCGATAACACGCTTGGGGCCAAACTCGTCGAGCAAGCCCTGCGTGACTTTGTAGGCACCCTGATATTCGGCGACTTCCTCGCCCATGACAAAAACGCGCTCGTCGCGGCGCATTTCCTCGGCCATGCCGTCTCGCAAAGCTTCACGGACAGTCACCGTCGCCATGTTGGTTCCATGCGGAATTTCGGGATCCTGTGGCCGCGCTTTCGGTGCAGGCTTTTCAGCTGCTGGCGCGGGCGCGGGCGATGGTTTCGGAGCGGCAAGCGCTTCCTCGGCAGCAGGAGCTGGAGCGGCTTCCCCGCCCTCGCCTTCGAGCAT
>JAHDDJ010000541.1 GCA_020629385.1 Erythrobacter sp. | reverse complement strand
GTCCCGACCGGCAATTTTGGCGATGTGTTCGCAGGCTATGTCGCCGCACAAATGGGTCTTCCGATCGAGCGCCTGATTGTCGCCACCAATGTGAATGACATTCTCCATCGCGCTTTGGCCCATGGTGACTATTCTGCCGGAACAGTGACCCCCACCACGGCACCGAGCATGGATATTCAGGTCAGCTCCAATTTCGAACGCCTGCTGTTCGATTGCGGAGGGCGCGACGGGGCTGCCATGGCCGCGCAGATGCAGGCTTTCGAACAGAGTAAGGCGATGCAGCTTACAAATGCACAAAGGTCGGGCGCTTCCGCACTGTTCACAAGTGCCCGCGCCGATGCCGATGCCATGGCAACTGCCATGCGCTGGGCCAACGACACGTGCGGTGAAATCATTGACCCGCACACGGCCATCGGTCTGCACGCAGCCCGTTCAGCAGATCTCCCCGCGGACGTTCCCGTGGTGACGCTGGCCACGGCGCATCCTGCCAAGTTCCGGGATGCCGTCGAACGAGCCACAGGTCTGCGGCCAGCGCTGCCCAGCCGGGTCGGCGATCTGTTTGCGCGCGAAGAGCGCTACGATACTATTTCAGGCGATTATGAAGCCATTGCCGATTACGTATCCTCCCGCGCCACGGAGTCCCGATAATGGCCCAGCTGATCGACGCCCCTGTTTTGATGACGGGTGCCAGTTGGCAAGATTACGGGCTGGTCGATAGCGGTCACGGTCGCAAGCTGGAGCGGTATGGCGATTACCGCTTCATACGTCCCGAACCGCAAGCGATGTGGAGCCCGCGTTTTGACGATTGGTCTGCGCATGGTGAGTTTATTCCCGGCTCTGACGAGGATGGCGGCGGGCGCTGGCATTACAGCAAGCCCGTTCCCGATCATGGCTGGCCATTGGCATGGAACGATGTGCGCTTCACCGCGCAATGCACGCCTTTCCGGCATTTGGGCTTCTTCCCCGATATGGCGCCGGTGTGGGACTGGATGCGGGCGCAGCTGGGCGGAAAGCCCGATGCCTCAACGATGAATCTGTTCGGCTATACCGGGGTTGGCTCGCTCGCTTTGTCCGAATGTGGTCC
>JAHDDJ010000108.1 GCA_020629385.1 Erythrobacter sp. | reverse complement strand
CGCAACTTCCAGGAATCGATGCAGAAGGCCTTGCGGGGCCTCGAAACCGATCTGGACGGCTTCAATCGCGTGGTCGAGCTTGAAGGTGTGAGCCGCGACGTTCTGACCGGATCGCTGTCCAAACGGACTCCGGACCGCATCTTGAAAGTGGCGCAGGCTTTCCGCGAGGGGATGGAAGTTGACGAGCTCAACCGCATCACCGGCTATGACACGTGGTTCCTGCGCCAGATCGAGGCGATCATCGCGGCTGAAAAACAGATTTCCAGCGAGGGCCTGCCCGGCGATGCCGCGGGGTTGCGCAAGCTGAAAGCCATGGGCTTTTCCGACAAACGCCTCGCCACTCTGGCAGTCCGTTCGGTCGGCGTTGCCGGCGGAATGGGCGAAACGCAGGCGCGCCGCTCGGGCCTGCTGCATGATGCGTTGCAAGCCATGGCAGGCGCGACCTCCGAAGAGGAAGTCCGCGATTTGCGCCGCAAGCTGGGTGTTCTGCCCGTATTCAAGCGGATCGACAGCTGCGCAGCCGAGTTCGAGGCGATCACGCCCTATATGTATTCGACATACGAGGCCCCCAGCTTTGGCGAACCGGAATGTGAGGCGGATACCTCTGACCGCAAAAAAATCGTCATTCTGGGCGGTGGTCCGAACCGCATCGGGCAGGGCATCGAGTTCGACTATTGCTGCGTCCACGCCTGTTTCGCGCTTGCCGAGGCGGGCTTCGAGACCATCATGGTCAACTGCAACCCCGAAACGGTTTCGACCGATTACGACACCTCCGACCGGCTCTATTTCGAGCCATTGACGGTCGAAGACGTGCTCGAAATCCTGCGCGTCGAACAGCAATCGGGTGAGTTGGTTGGCGTAATTGTCCAGTTCGGCGGTATGACACCGCTCAAGCTGGCCCAAGCGCTCGAAGACGAGGGCATTCCGATCCTCGGCACCAGCCCCGATGCGATCGACCTTGCCGAAGACCGCGAACGGTTTGCCAAGCTGGTCAATCAGCTGAAGCTCAAGCAGCCCGATAACGGCATAGCCTACAGCCGCGATGAAGCCGCTGCTGTGGCTGCAAAGATCGGCTATCCAGTGTTGCTGCGCCCGTCTTACGTCCTTGGTGGCCGCGCGATGGAAATCGTCGACAGCGAAGCGCAGCTCGATGACTATATCCGCACCGCCGTGAACGTATCGGGCGAAAGTCCGGTACTGGTCGATCAGTATCTACGCGATGCCATCGAATGCGATGTCGACGTGTTGTGCGACGGGACGCAAGTCGTTGTCGCTGGCGTAATGCAGCACATCGAAGAAGCAGGAGTCCATTCCGGCGATAGCGCCTGCACAATTCCGCCATATTCACTGCCAGCAGACATTGTCGAAGAAATGGAGCGCCAGTCCGAGGCTTTGGCCAAGGCGCTTGGTGTGCGCGGCCTGATGAACGTCCAGTTCGCGGTGAAAGACGGCGAAGTTTACCTGATCGAGGTCAATCCGCGTGCAAGCCGTACTGTGCCCTTCGTCGCCAAGGCAATTGGGCAGCCTGTTGCAAAGATTGCTAGCCGGGTCATGGCAGGCGAAATGCTCGACACTTTCCCGCCTTTCCGCCGCGATCTGGATTACATGGCCGTGAAAGAAGCCGTGTTCCCGTTTGGCCGCTTCCCCGGCGCCGATCCGGTTCTCACACCGGAAATGAAATCAACCGGCGAAGTCATGGGCATCGACAAAGACTTCCCGACCGCCTTCCTCAAGTCGCAATTGGGGGCAGGGGTTAAGTTACCCACGGAAGGTGTCGTGTTTGTCTCGGTCAAGGAAAGTGACAAGCCGATCATCCTGCCAGCGGTAAAGATTTTGCTGGATTGCGGTTTCTCGGTTGTGGCAACTGGCGGGACACAGCGTTACCTGTCCGAACAGGGCCTGACCGTAGAACGCGTGAACAAGGTGGCCGAGGGACAACCGCATATTGTTGACCGGATGATCGATGGCGAAATCGCTCTTGTCTTCAATACAACCGAGGGCTGGCAGAGCCTGATCGACAGTAAATCGATCCGTGCAACGGCGCTGGAAATGAAAATTCCATACTACACCACGGCCGCCGCTTCGCTCGCCACGGCGGAGGCAATTCGCTCGGTTCAACCCGCTAAGCTTGAAGTACGCTCGCTCCAGGACTATTATAGCTAGGAAATAGACGACTTCTCCCGACATCGCTGTTCGGAAATGAGCCGGTCCATAAGGGGCGGCCCGGTGGCGATTTGTCTTTGGGTTGAGGCGGTTAGACAAGAATGGGGTAATGATGGAAAAGGTTCCAATGCTTGCTGAGGGCTATGAAAAGCTGACAGCGGAACTCAAGACTTTGCGGGCCGAACGGCCGAAAATCGTCGACGCAATCGAAGAAGCGCGTGCGCATGGCGACCTTTCAGAGAATGCCGAATATCACGCCGCAAAAGAGCGTCAGGGCCAGGTTGAGGCCATGATCGGCGATATCGAAAGCAAGGTCAGCCGCGCCCAGATTATCGATCCCAAAACGCTTTCGGGTGACAAGATCGTATTTGGCGCAACGGTCACATTGCTTGATGATGACGACAAGCCGGTAAAATACCAGATTGTCGGCGAGACCGAGGCGAATGCTGCTAGCGGCAGGATTTCCTACAGTTCACCGCTGGGTCGCGCCCTGATCGGCAAAAATCTGGGCGACGAGATCGAAGTTACTGTGCCGTCGGGCGACAAGTTCTACCTCGTCGACAAGATCCAATATATCTGATCTTTGCTAAGGGAGCGCCTCAATCGAGGTGCTTTTCCATCGCATAATTGTGGATCGGTACGGGTTTTCCGTCGAGATCGATGGTAAAGTCGCGCCGCTGCGTAACGGCGTATCCTGCGCGCTCGAACGCCGGGCGGGCAAGTTCGCTGGCCTCTGTGTACAAACGCGGCATTCCCTCGTTTAGTGCGTGTTGTTCGGCTGCGAAAAGCAATCGCGTCGCGAGGCCTTGGCGCGTGTGATCGGGATGATTGTACAAGCGGTCCAGATGGCCGTCCGGCTCTATAAGCGCGTAAGCCACCGCCTTGTCATTCTGGTCTGCTGCGACGAAAATCACATGCCCGTCGCGCACACGCTGATGATACATATCAGCGCCGACATGCCGCGCTGCCCAAGCATCCACTTGATCTACAGTATATGCACGAGCGCCGACTGTGCGGATCGCCAGCAGGCTTAACTCCGCGAGAGATTCAGCGTCATTGTCCCGATATGGACGGATGGCGTAGGCCACCGCCACTTAGGCATCTGGTGTCAGCAGCTTGTGTACTGGCACAATGACATATTTCATTTCGGCATCATCGACAGTGCGCTGGGCATTGCCACGCCAAGCTTCGACAGCTGTGTCATAATCGCTGAATACGCCGACGACGTGGATGCTTTCCGGATCCTGGAATTCGATCGAGCGCGGATCGGTTACGCGGCCGCCCATGACGAGGTGGAGGGTCTGTTTTGCGGATGTCTCTTCCATGACAATGCCTTTGTGCTGGAATGATGCCGGCGGGAAACACCGGCTATGTATGACGGCGCACATAAAGAAAACGGCGCGGCAGGCAAGCCCGTCGCGCCGTTTTCGTTAGGTCGTTCTTAAGTCAGTTGCGCACGCGCGCCTTGAGATCGCGGACCGAGCGGCCTGCTTTCTTGCCTGCCTCGCGAGACAGCGTTCTCGCAGCGGCAGCGGCATTCCCGCTTACAAATCCGGCGCGCCGTTTCAGGGCACCAGCATTGTCATTCAACGCATCGCCCACATCTTCCAGCTTGTCGCGTCCGGCCAATGCAACATCACCAGCTGCGTCAATCAATCCGCTAGCATAAGCCAGGCCAAGTTCGGTTGCAGTGGAGGTCAAAGCGCTAACACGGCGTCCGGCAGCAGCACCTGCTTGTCGGCCAGGCTTGGTCATTGCACCGATAAGAATCCCGATGATAGCGACACCGGCGATCGCTTTAACCGGGTGATCGCGAACGAAATCGGTAGCCGTCTTTGCTGCCGCTTCGGCGTATTCACCGACAGAGCGAGCTTCGTTGCGCGCTTCTGCCGCTTCGATTTTGGCCTTCAGGGCTTGGCGTTTCTCGGGGGTGGACATCATATTCCTCTTTTCTAACGAAGCGGGTTGGGGGTCAGGCCGCCTCTGTGTCTTCAAATTCTTCACAATCGTCAGTCGATGTTTCTTCGGTTGACTCATTGTCATCGAAAAGGCTCATAATAGGATTGCGGGCAAACCAGATAAGCACGGCGGCAATTAATGTGGCCAGAACACCGCGATTGTCTTCTGCGATATCGACCGCGTCTTCATACACATCGACAGCGCCTTCCTTCATCCTGCTAGCGACGCGCAAGCCAACATTCTTGGCCGCGAAATCTGCTTTCACATGGCTGATATCGGCCTCCACCAAGGCGCGTGCTGCGTTTCGTAGAGCACGATCCTCTTTTAGCTGTCGTTCAAGATTGTCGCCCATCACGCGTCATCCTTGAATGCATTTGCCAAACTGGAGAATTTCCCTTTCGCCATTAAGAGGAAGATCGCCATTCCGATCAGCAGCACCCCGACGACTATCAGCGTCGCAGGAAACGGGCCGACCAGCGGAATAAGGCTGATGATGCTGCCAATTACCAATCCGATGAGCGCAAGATGCAGAAATGCCAATGCCGCCAGAATGAAAACAACACCTGACTTGCTCCGGTCAACAACGAGCGAAAGTCGCGTTTTCTGGAAAGCGACTTCCGCTTCGATATACGTCTTCCCGTCGTCAATCAGCGCGTTGACATCGTCTGCCAGAGACCGCTCCGGCCCGGCATACTCTTCGGGGTCGCTATCGACCTCGGCATCATGATCATCCCGCCCCTCGGGCAGGTCATCGTCCAGCATCTATGCAGCCCCCGAAAAGCCCTTCTTAGTTGCGACCGCCCGAGAACAAACGGGCGAACATGAACCCGACAACCGCCGCGATACCGATGGCCATGCCGGGGCTTTTGCGCACTGCTTCACGAGCGTCTTCGCCAAGCTCCTCAACACTTTTGTTGTCGAGCTTGGTCGCGGTTTCCTGCAATGTCCGAGATGCGCTGCGTGCATAGTCGCCATATTTCTCGCCGAATTTCTCGTCGATCATGGATGCATTTTCAGAAACGACCTTACCGAGGCTTGCGATACCATCGCTGGTCTTGGCTTTCGCTTCAACAGCAAGTTCGCTGGCGCGTGCCTTGGTTTCTCCGGCCAGATCGTCCGATTTATCCTTGGCCTGTTCACGGTATGCAACGGCGCGATTGGACGCTTCTTCTTTTAAGGCAGCGGCCCCGGCCTTGGCTTCGTCAAGAGCGGCGTTGAAACGTGTTTTAGCCTCAGCGGTTGCGTCTTTTTTCGCTGCTGGTGCCTTTTTGGCAGCAGGCTTTTTGGTCGCTGGTTTCTTCTTTGTGGTCGTTGCCGATTTGGTTGTGGCCATAGTAAATTCCTTACCCTCAAAATTGCTGGGCGAATGATCCGAAATGCGCCGTGCATACGGTTTCTAACCCTTCTATGTTGCAACGCAACTTGCACGGTTTTGTTCCGGCGAATAAGGCCGCAGAAACTGCGTTGATCTACTATCAATATGGGTAGTGTGTTAGCAGATTACAACACCCGTTTTTCATTCTGCCTTACGGAGCATTCCAATGACCGCAATTCTCGACATTCATGGCCGCGAAATTCTTGATAGCCGGGGCAATCCTACGGTCGAAGTCGATGTTCTTCTGGAAGATGGAAGCTTTGGCCGCGCAGCCGTCCCTTCCGGCGCATCGACCGGAGCCCATGAAGCGGTTGAATTGCGCGATGGAGACAAAGACCGGTATTTGGGCAAAGGCGTTTTGAAAGCGGTTGATGCGGTGAACACAGAGATTGCCGACATGTTGCTTGGCCTCGATGCCGAAGATCAGCGCGATCTTGATCTGGCGATGATTGAACTCGACGGTACAGAGAATAAGGGCCGTCTTGGCGCAAATGCCATCCTTGGTACTAGCATGGCCGTGGCGAAAGCCGCTGCCAATGCACGGGGATTGCCACTGTATTCCTATATCGGCGGTGTTTCGGCCCATATGCTTCCCGTCCCGATGATGAATATCATCAATGGCGGTGAGCACGCCGACAACCCGATCGATATTCAGGAATTCATGATCATGCCGGTCGGCGCAAACAGCATCGCCGAAGCAGTTCGTTGGGGGGCAGAGGTCTTCCATACCTTGAAAAAGGGTCTTTCCGAAAAAGGACTGGCAACCGCTGTTGGCGATGAAGGCGGGTTCGCTCCTGATCTTGCAAGCACCCGCGATGCGCTCGATTTCATCATGCAGTCCATCGAAAAAGCCGGATTTAAGCCGGGCGAGGAAATCGCATTGGCTTTGGATTGCGCGTCTTCGGAATTTTTCCGTGACGGAAAGTATGAAATCTCGGGAGAGGGCAAGTCGCTCTCGCCAACGGAAATGGCTGATTACCTTGCAGCTTTGTGCGGCGATTATCCCATCCGCTCTATCGAAGACGGTATGGACGAGGACGATTTCGAAGGTTGGAAAGCTCTGACCGACAAGATCGGCAAGACGGTTCAGCTGGTTGGCGACGATTTGTTCGTGACCAATCCCCAGCGCCTTACGATGGGCATCGAAAAAGGCCTCGC
>JAHDDJ010000540.1 GCA_020629385.1 Erythrobacter sp. | reverse complement strand
CGCTGGATAAGATTATGGCGCTGAAGCCGGACGGTGTTTTTCTATCCAACGGTCCCGGCGATCCGGCGGCAACCGGCGAATATGCGGTGCCTGTGATCAAGGCGCTGCTGGATGCGGATATGCCGCTATTCGGCATATGTCTGGGCCACCAGATGCTCGCGCTGGCAGCGGGCGCAAAGACCACAAAGATGCATCAGGGCCACCGCGGCGCGAATCATCCGGTCCAGCGCGTCGGAGAAGGCTGGGGCGACACCGCCGATCTGGTCGAGATCACCAGCATGAACCACGGCTTTGCGGTTGACGGCGACACTCTGCCCGAAGGCGTAGAGCAAACCCATGTCAGCCTGTTCGACGGCTCGAACTGCGGCATCGCGGTGAAGGGCAAGAAGGCGTTTGGCGTGCAATATCACCCAGAGGCATCGCCGGGACCGCAGGACAGCTTCTACCTGTTCGAGAAGTTTGTTGGAGGCTTGGGGTGATTTATAACCGCCAATCTCTCCTTCTCGGACTGATAGCAACGTTGAGCGTGGCAGCTTGCGGTCATAGGGCAACAACCCCCGAGACCGACCTGCCAACGATAGATTTCGCCGATGGATTTCAGCAATCCGATGCGGATGCCATCTTGCGGGAATGTGGTGCCGACGACATTGAACTCAATGTCTCATTCTCTGGCGAAATTACCTTCGAGCCAAGTCTAACTTCGGACTACGATGCGTCTGTATGCGTACTCGAATACATTAAAGAGTCAGGCACGACAAAATTCGGCTTTGTCGGAAATGAGCGATACGTGACGCCGAAAGAAGACCAGTAATGCCCAAAAGAACCGACATTTCCTCCATCCTCGTCATTGGCGCTGGTCCGATTATTATCGGGCAGGCGTGCGAGTTTGATTATTCCGGCACGCAGGCGATTAAGGCGCTGAAGGAGGAGGGCTATCGCGTCATCCTCGTCAATTCCAATCCGGCCACGATTATGACCGATCCGGAATTTGCCGATGCGACCTATATCGAGCCGATTACGCCCGAAATTGTCGAGAAGATCATCGCGAAGGAGCGGCCCGATGCGGTGCTGCCGACGATGGGCGGGCAAACGG
>JAHDDJ010000539.1 GCA_020629385.1 Erythrobacter sp. | reverse complement strand
TCGTCGATCAGGCGGATATGACCAACGCCTGCGCCTGCCAGATATTGCAGCACGGGGCTGCCGATGCCGCCCAAGCCCACCAATGTAATATGCGCCTTGGCCAGCGCGACTTGCCCCGCGCCGCCCACTTCGGGGATCACGATATTACGGGCAAAACGCTCAAGCTGGTCCGGGGATAAGGCCATGGAAAAGCTGTAGACGCGGCGTGCACACACTGTCGACAGCCCTGTGCACAGAGCTGTCGATTAGCTGTTGTCTGAATGTGGATGCGTTGTGTCTAAATCAACTCTCAAGCTGACGTAGCAGGCTGCGCACATCGCCATCCATATCCGCATCACGCGTCCGCAGATCTTCGATCAGGCGCACGGCGTGAATCACCGTCGAGTGATCGCGGCCTCCGAATTTGCGGCCGATTTCGGGATAGCTGCGCGGCGTGAGCACTTTCGACAGATACATCGCCACCTGACGCGGGCGAACCACGGCGCGGGCACGGCGTTTGCTGCTCATTTCGCTGCGGTCGATCCGGTAGAACTGGCATACCGTGCGCTGGATTTCATCAATCGTGATCCGGCGACGGTTCGCTGACAGGATGTCGGTCAGCTGTTCTTCTGCCAGTTGCAGGGACACCGTCTGCCCGGTCAGCTGGGCATAGGCGATCAGCTTGTTCAGACCGCCGACCAGCTCACGCACATTGCGGGTGATTGTCCGGGCGAGGAACTCGATCACATCCGCTGGCACTTCAAGCGGTGCGAATTTGGTCAGTTTCGATTCGAGAATCTTGCGGCGCAATTCGATATCGGCTGGAGCAATATCGGCGACGAGGCCCATCGACAGGCGGCTGAGCAGGCGGGGCTCGACCCCGTCCAGCGCCTGCGGTGCGCGGTCGGCGGCGAAGACAAGGCGTTTGCCCTCGGCCAGCAATGCGTCGATTGTATAGAGCAGCTCCTCCTGCGCGGATGCCTTGCCGATAATGAACTGGATATCGTCCACAAGCAGCAGATCGAAGCTGCGCAGACGCGCTTTGAATTCGATCATCTGGTTCTGCTTCAGCGCCTGTACGAATTCGACCATGAAGCGCTCTGCGCTGCAATAGAAGAT
>JAHDDJ010000538.1 GCA_020629385.1 Erythrobacter sp. | reverse complement strand
CGGCCTTGTTGCGGATCTGTTTAAAGCAGTACCGGAACTGACTGAGAAGTTGTAAGTTTCTTCGAGCTTGTGCTGCCGCTTTCAGCTGGATAGTTTGAGCTCATGAAATTGAAAAAGACATTTACGGCCGGAGTCTGCGTTTTCGCAGCCTCCGGCTTTGTCGTCTCTCCCGCGTCTGCCGAAGATAAGCCCGTAGAGCAAATTCGGCTGGCGCCCTCATCCAAATGGCACGTCAATTTTGCTGATGACAGCTGCCGGCTTGCCAGATTCTTTGGCGAGGGGGATGAGAAAACGATTTTCTACATGGAACGCTATGAACCGGGTGATCGCTTCACCATGGTTGTCGCAGGAAAACCGTTGAAACGCGGCAGATACCGTAAGGAAGTCACCATCCGCTTTGGCGAAGGTATTGGCGAGGCGAAGCGCACATACACTGTCGGTTCAATTGGAGACCACAAGCCTGCCTTCATCTTCACAAATTTGCGGCTGGACCTGAAACCGGTTCCGGAAGGCGATGAGCGAGACAAAGAAAATGAAGATCAGCCTGACATTTTCGGGCAGGAAATCCCAGAATCTGTCGAGGCAGCGATTTCGACGATTGAGCTCATTCAAAAGAAAGGCGCGCCGGTGCTTCTCGAAACAGGATCGCTTGGCGATCCAATGAAGGTCATGCGCAATTGCACCGATGATATGTTGAAACATTGGGGAATCGACATCGAGAAGCATCGTGACATCGCTACACTGCCCGAACCGCAAGGTAGCCCGGGACGGTGGCTGTCCTACAAGGATTACCCATTTGATCTGCTGTCCAAAGGCTATCAGGGCTATGTCCAAGTCCGTCTTTCTGTAGATGCAGCAGGAAAGCCTACTGATTGTCACATTCAACAATCGACGCGGCCGGAAGGTTTCGACAAAGCAGTGTGCAAAGGCTTGATGCGTAGAGCACGCTTCGACCCGGCTGTTACGAATGACGGAGAGAGGATCGCGTCATATTGGCGGACTGCGGTACGGTTCGCGCTGCCCTGACATCATAAAAGAGTTTAGATAAACCGGTCCAGAAAATGGATTGTCATTCCGACCAGTCCGCCGACCAGCGTTC
>JAHDDJ010000537.1 GCA_020629385.1 Erythrobacter sp. | reverse complement strand
TTTGATGCAAGCCCGGAGCAGATGCTGGAATTTTACGAGCAAATGCTGCTTATCCGCCGGTTCGAGGAGAAGGCTGGCCAACTTTATGGTCTCGGTTTGATAGGCGGATTTTGCCACCTTTACATTGGTCAGGAAGCGGTCGCGATCGGTTTGCAAAGTGCGCTCGATAACGACAAGGACAGCGTGATTACCGGCTATCGCGATCACGGGCATATGCTGGCCTACGGCATTGATCCGAATGTGATCATGGCCGAACTGACCGGTCGTCAGGCGGGTATTTCCAAGGGCAAGGGCGGGTCGATGCATATGTTCTCGACCGAGCATAAGTTCTATGGTGGCCATGGTATTGTCGGTGCGCAGGTCGCTCTGGGTGGCGGCCTTGCTCTGGCACACAAGTATAACGAAGATGGCGGCTTGTGCCTTGCTTACTTCGGCGATGGTGCTGCCAACCAGGGGCAGGTTTATGAAACTTTCAACATGGCTCAGCTGTGGAATCTGCCGATTGTTTTCGTGATCGAGAATAACGGTTATGCCATGGGCACGGCGGTCAAGCGTAGTTCGGCTGAAACCGAATTCCACCGCCGTGGTACCGCATTCCGCATTCCCGGCATGGATGTGAACGGAATGGACGTTCTGGAAGTCCGAAACGCCGCTGAAATCGCGTTCAAACATGTGCGTGATGGCAAAGGCCCGGTCCTGATGGAGCTCAATACCTATCGCTACCGCGGGCACTCCATGTCCGATCCGGCCAAGTACCGGACGCGGGAAGAAGTGCAGGATGTGCGCGATCACAAGGATCCGATCGAAGCGATCAAGAAAGTGCTGATGGAAAACGGCAAGACCGAAGAAGATTTGAAAGCCATCGACAAAGCCATTCGAGCCCGCGTGGCGGAATCGGCCGACTTCGCCGAAAACTCGCCAGAGCCGGAGCCGAGCGAACTCTACACCGATGTTCTGGTGGAGGAGTATTGAGCCATGGCTATTGAACTGAAAATGCCCGCTCTCTCGCCCACCATGGAAGAAGGCACGCTTGCCAAGTGGCTGGTCAAGGAAGGCGACGAGATTGCGCCTGGCGATATTATTGCCGAGATCGAAACCGA
>JAHDDJ010000107.1 GCA_020629385.1 Erythrobacter sp. | reverse complement strand
GCCCCAATGCCACAGCCAGCAAAACGCTTTCGACCAGGACCGCGCCTGCCAGACAGGCATAACCGACACCTGCCGACAGCAGCATATCGGTCCAGAAAATGCGCGGCTGGGCTTCTGCAATATCTTTGGTCAAATCACGCGCAGCACGGAGCATATCCTTGTCATCCGGGATATGCTGGAGCTTGTTTGCGATAGGTTCCATAGCGGTTTGAACATTCATAAGCGGTATCTTTCACGGGCGCCCTTACCGGAGAATGGCCCCGCTTCATAGTGACAGGATTGCACGACAGGTTGCAAATCCGGCTGCGGATTTCTTGACAAGCGGGTATAAGCAAAGACAGGGCGACACAGGCTGGACGGCGCTGTCTGGCATTGAGGGATTGAAGGACGTTCTGAAATGAGCAGCGGCAATATTGTTATTACTCCTGTCACCGACAAGGCGGGACGCGAGCTGTTTGTTGATGTGGGCCGCGAATTTGCTGCGCAAACACCCAATAGCGTTCCGCAATTGCGCAGCGAACAGCTGGAACTGGTGAACCCCGACAAGAACCCGTTCTTCGAACATGCCCGGGTGCAGCTGTATATTGCATATCGCGACGGAAAGCCGGTTGGCCGGATTTCCGCGCATATAGACGAACTGGCTTTGGAATTGCCCGTCGAGCAGGGTTTTGGCCCGGGCACAGGTATGTTCGGCTATTTCGACGCGCAAGACGAAATGGTCGCTGCGGACCTTTTGCGTACGGCAGAAAACTGGCTGCGCGAACAAGGTATGACGCGGTGCCTCGGCCCGATTTCGATGTCGATCTGGGAAGAGCCGGGCCTGCTGACTTTTGGCCACGATCATTCACCGATCATCATGATGGGGCACCATCCGGCACATTATCAGGGCTGGATCGAAGGCGATGGCTACATGCCCGCCAAAAAATTGCTCACCTATGACCTCGACGTAACACAGGAATTCCCGCCAATCGTGCGCAGGATCGTCCAGTCCGGCGAGCGTAACGAGCGCATCAAAATGCGTGACGCAGACAAGAAAAACTTCGAAAGCGAAGTCCGTATCATCCTGCATATCCTTAACGATGCGTGGTCTGACAATTGGGGCTTTGTACCCTTTACCGAACGCGAAATCGCCTATGCGGCAAAGAAGCTAAAGCCCCTGGTCCACCCCGAGCTGATCAAGATTGTCGAACTGGACGGTGCGCCAGCGGCATTCCTGATCACTTTCCCCGACGTGAATGGCGTGCTCAAAAATATCAACGGAAAGATGTGGCCTTTTGGCTGGATCAAACTGCTCAAATGGAGCTTCAAACCCAAAGGCTCGGCCATGCGTGTTCCGCTCATGGGCGTGCTCAAGGAACATCACAATACACGCCTTGCCAGCCAGCTTGCTTTCATGATGATCGATTCAGTCCGCAGGAATGCCCACGAAATTTTCGGCACAACCTATGGTGAAATCGGCTGGATCCTTGACGACAATCAAGGAATGATAGCCATCGCGGATATGATCAAGAGCAAGGTCAACCGTGAATATCTGATCTACCAGAAATCGCTCTGACAGGTTTGAAAGCCGGTCGAAACTTAAAAGGCCTCCGCTCCAATAATGGGGCGAAGGCCTTTCGGGATCGTATCACTGCCGCTTGGACGGGAGGGGGGTCTCGGCGGTGATATTGACAGAATGCCTCGCTCGAAAAGTAGTTCCCACCTGCAGAAGCATTTTTGCCAAAAAAGCCCTATCTCGTTGAAATAGAGCACTTATAAACGAAACCATCCGTCCAGATTTTCGATATTCGGTCAGATTTTCTTGATCGTAGCTACGGCTGCGCCCATCTCACCCCAATCAGACGCAGCAATCACGGAACCAACCACAGGCGGGTCCGTTCTACCCACGGATATAACGGAAGGGTCACCATGTCTCTTGGACAGCAAGTAGCCGAACATCTCCCATTTCTGCGCCGCTATGCGCGTGCGCTCACCGGATCGCAGGCGACCGGTGACACTTTTGTCCGTGCGACATTAGAGGCCGCTTTGGCCGATGACGGTGTCCGGGACAGCCTGAAAGATGGCCGCGTTCCGCTCTATCAGGCTTTCAACAAGGTCTGGGGCAGCGCCTATATGGAAGTCACCGACGCCACGCAGGGGGCTGGCAGCCACGAAGCTGCAGCGCAAGGCAAACTGCGCAAAGTGACGCCATTCAACCGGCAAGCGCTTTTGCTCACCACACTGGAAGATTTCAGCATCGCGGATACGGCTTCGATCATGGATGTGTCCGAAGAAGACGTAGAACGCCTGATCAAGGAAGGAATAGCGGAAATTGATGGTGAAAGCCGGACGAGTGTCCTGATTATCGAAGACGAGCCACTTATCTCGATGCAATTGGAAGATGTGGTAACAGGCCTTGGTCACGAAATCTGCGGAACCGCAGCCACGCGCAGCCAGGCTGCTGAAGTTGTTGCCGAGAAAACACCGGGTCTTGTACTCGCCGACATCCAGCTTGCTGACGGGTCTTCGGGTCTTGATGCGGTTGACGACATTCTTGCGCTTGGCAGCGTACCGGTGATTTTCATCACCGCCTATCCCGAAAGGTTACTCACAGGGGACCGTCCCGAACCGACCTATCTGGTGACCAAGCCGTTTCAGGAAACAACGGTCAGGACTGCAATCAGCCAGGCCTTGTTCTTTGACTCCAGCGCGCCCTTGAACTGACATCAGCTACACCTCAGAAATTGAAGCGTAGTCGCTCAGGCGAGTCGACCTGCGCGGATAGCGAAATCGCTCGGTTCACGCAGAGGAATGGTCATTGCACAGGTCACTCCCTCGGGCCTGAACTGGAGATCGACCGGATTGCGGAGCTCATGGGCAACAATCTTTTCGATAAGATTGGTACCAAATCCACCGACCCTTTCTTCCGAGACAGCGGGGCCGCCGGTTTCCCGCCATTCCAGCGACGCATAGTCATCACTGAGCTTCTTCCAGCGAATAGTAACGTTGCCGCCCGCTTTGCTCAATGCGCCATACTTCGCGGCATTGGTCGCAAGTTCATGGATAGCCAGACCAAGCGAAAGTGCATCATTCGGCGCGACTTCGACATCTGGGCCATCCATATCCAGAACCGTCTCGCTCTGGCGGGCATAGGGCGCAAGTTCGGCTGCAATGAGATCACGGATCGGCGTGGTTCCCCATTCCGACTGCGTCAGCAGGTCATGCGTTGCGGATAGCGCACGCACCCTGCCGTCCAGACTGTCGGCAAAATCATCGAGTGACTTGGTGCGCCTGCGGGTTAGCGAAATGATCGACAACACATTGGCCAATGTATTCTTTACCCGGTGATTGAGTTCACGGGTCAGTGAATTACGGATAGAATTTTGTTCTTCCAGCCACGCAAGGGCCGCGTCGTCTTCCTGTGCCTGACGCGTTAACAGACGGGTCAATATCATGAGCAGGCTGGCGACCATGATCCCGAACAGCATCGTCAGCATGGATAGTGGAGACAGCGAATTGCCACGCGCTGATTCCACTTCCAGAACCATATCGTGATTGCCGATCATGACCGGTTCTGTAACCGTGACACCTGTGGCCTGCGCAGGGGGTAACTCCACCAGCAAGCGGCCGGGGGCAATCTCGCGGTCATACAGGCGAATGCCTTTTTCGCCGCGGGTTTCCAGTTCGAGAGCCGATGCCACGAAATCATGCGCATTGAACGGGGCAAATAGAAAACCCTTCACTCGCTTCGGCGTCCTGCCTTGCTCGAACACGGGCATATACAACACGAACCCGGGATGCTGGGTGACACCTTCCTGTTTCAGGACAAGTTTACCCGACGCCACAGGATTTCCCAACTGGATCGCTTCTTCTGTCGCCTGACGACGGGTCGCTTCGGAAAGAATATCGAAACCCAGAGCGCGATCATTGCGTTCACTCGTCGGGCGCAGATAGGCGATGGGAGCGACTTCCACACTGTCGGCAGAGGGGGCCGGAAAAACCGTGATCGGCTTGCCCACCATGGTTTGATACCGCCTTTCAAATGCTCCCACTTCGTCCGGGAGCAACCGCGGCGCCCAACCAATCCCGTCCGAATTGCTCGGACCGGCAGCCACATCAAGATTTCCGACAAAGCGCTCGAAAAGCTGGGGCGTAACGCCCTCGACCGTGCTGAAAAGCGCTGCACCTGCCCGCAGATAGGACGACATATTGGCGCTGCGCCGCTCAAGTGCCGATGCGACAGCCTGCGCCCGTTGCTGCAATTGGGCATGTTCGCGTTTGTGATCGCCCAGTTCAATCGCGTAGACGCTGAGCGCGGTAATTGCCGCAACCAGCAGGAAGATCGCGACCGGAATGGTTCTGGGGTAAGCCACCAGAAAGCGCATCGCCCGGCGTTCGCGTAATGCTTCTTGCGTCAACGTCCTTCTTTCCTTCCCGGCAGCCCGACGGCAACGGATTGTGTGGCCGCCTGCAATAAGGCATCCAGACAGGGAACCAAAGAGAGAAGCCTTCGTTCCACAAACAAGCACTTCAATATCGCAAGGCTGCATCGGCGTGGACTTGTGCCTGGCAATTAGCGCCGGCCTGTTTTGACCGGCCAAGGATAGAGCAATGAGCAATCACACCGGTGAAGAGCCGGACAAACGCAATGCCGGTGAAAAACCCGAATGGGCTGACGGCTTGCGCCAACTGTATAATTCGGTGGTTGAAGAACCTCTGCCGGACAGTTTCAAAGATCTGCTGTCGAAACTGGACGATAGCGGGGATCAACCCCACTCATGAGCGAAATTGAACGGACAGCCGCCGAGAAGGCAGATTTCAAGCGGGAATTGACAGAAGTAGTCCCGCATTTGCGCGCATTCGCACGCGGTCTGTGCGGCCGACCCGATATGGCCGATGATCTGGTTCAGGAAACCATGCTTAAAGCATGGGCTGCGCAACACCGCTTTGAGCCAGGTACTTCGATGCGCGCCTGGACCTTTGTGATTTTACGCAACGCCTACCTCACCGATATGCGCCGCAACCGTTTCCGCGGGGAGTATGACGAGGGTGTGGCAGAACGTATTCTCACAGCGCCCGCAGGCCAGGAAGAGCCGCTGCATCTTTCCGATATGCACCGCGCCTTGCTGACACTCCCGCCAGAGCGGCGTGAAGCGCTTTTGCTCGTTGGCGCAGGCGGTTTTTCCTACGAAGAGGCTGCGAGTATTTGCGGTTGCGCAGTCGGCACCATCAAAAGCCGGGTCGGACGGGCGCGTGCTGCACTCAATTCCATGCTGGCCGATGGTAATATCCCGCAACGTTCGCTCGACGATGCAACGGCCCACCGTGCAATTCTCGAGGAACTTGACCAGGTCGCATCAGGAAATGGTGTGGCTGCAAAGGTTTAACGGCTATTGCCTTGACCAATTCATACTTGCCGTTGCCCGGTGTATCGTACACATAGGACAGCGATGAGCAGCCAGCCTCCGCAATCCGGTCCTACACCACAGAAACGCAGCCGACGCATGGCATTTGCGCAGCAGGAATTGCGGTTGATCTCGGCACTTGTGCTGTTGCTGGGGCTTGGCCTGTTTCTGGCATTACCTTTCGTACTGTCGATCGGCGCAGTCGTTTTCCTGCCGCTGACCACAGCCATTATTTTGACAATCATCCTGTCGCCGCTGGCAGACAGATTGGCGGGATGGGGACTACCCAATGTTCTTGCCTCGCTCATCGCGTTGCTGACATTCTTTGCCATATTGCTGCTCGCGCTCGCGCTTATCCTGCAACCGGCAGTCGATTTGTTCGACAGCGTGCCGGCAATGGCAGATCGTGTCGGTGACCGGTTTGCCGAATTACGTGACGAGTTTGAATGGATCGCGTTGGTCAATGAGCAGCTATCTGCCTTGATGGGACAATCCGGCGCGCGCGAAGTTGTTCTCGCCAGCCCCTCTGTAATCGAACAACTCGCATTCGCCACGCCAAGTGTGCTGCTGGAAGTTTTGCTGACTTTCCTGATGACCTTCTTCATGATCGAAGCGCGGGTGCGCCTTCGTCGCCATCTGCTGTTTGACCGTGCGACTTATGGTACCAGCATCAAGGCAGCACGGGTCATGCGCGAGGTGCAGGACCGGGTCGCCGCCTATATTCTTACCGTCGCATGGATCAATGGATGCGTCGGCATTGTCGTCGCCATGGGGGCATGGATGCTTGGGGTCGAGGCACCGGTGATGTGGGGCGGATTGGCCGCTTTGCTCAATTTCCTGCCCTATATCGGGCCGCTATTGATGACCGCACTGCTGACGCTGTTCGGAATCGGCACTGCGGAAACACTGATCCTCGGCCTCGTGCCCGCTGCCGCCTATCTCGGCCTGCATACGGTCGAGTCCAATGTCATCACGCCATCCATTCTGGGTGCACGCTTCACCATGAACCCGGTGATGATCCTGATCGCGCTTAGCTATTTTTCATGGATCTGGGGCGTGTTTGGAGCACTGCTATCGGTGCCAATCCTGTTGATGCTGACTGCGTTTTTCGATCATGTCGGCAAGCCTAATTTGATCGGCTTCATATTTGGCGAGCCATTATTCGCCAACAATTGGCTTGCGCTCGGTATCGCGCCCGATTCCGGACAGCCATAAATAAACCCGCCCCGGCGCGTACCGGAGCGGGTCTTTGGCATGGCGGGAAATTAGTATTTCCAGGTCGTTCCGCGTGCGAGGTTTTCCGACGCGAAGGCCCAGTTCAGCTTGGTGTTGATCACCGCATCCAGATAGGCCG
>JAHDDJ010000106.1 GCA_020629385.1 Erythrobacter sp. | reverse complement strand
GTCCAGATCGCCGAACGCGCGCTGCAACAGGCGGCCTATTACGCGAAAGAACGTGTGCAATCCTCGCGTGCCGGATCACCCGACCGTACACCGGTGGCGATTATCGAGCATCCCGATGTGCGCCGTATGCTGCTGCGCATGAAATCCCTGACAGAAGCCATGCGCGCGCTGCTCTATTACACTTCGGGGCAAGTAGATCGGGGAACATTGGGTGATGACCCCGCCGGATTACGCGGCGATGTCCTCGTGCCGATGATCAAGGCCTGGGGCACGGATAGCGGCATCGACGTGACCAGCATCGGCGTGCAAATCCACGGCGGCATGGGTTTTGTCGAGGAAACCGGCGCGGCGCAGCACTATCGTGATGCCCGTATCGCACCGATTTATGAAGGCACCAATGGTATTCAGGCCGCTGATCTCGTCACACGCAAACTCGGCTTCGAAAACGGTGAAGTCTATGCGCATCTGATGGCTGATATTGTCAAAGACGCCAGCGACGAACCGGCTCTGGAGGCTCTTGCTAAGGAATGCGCCGCAATTGCAGAATGGATGCGCGACACTGCCTCGCTCGATGACAAGCTTGCCGGAAGCGTGCCGTTCTGCACCATGTCAGCGGTCGCCGTCGCTGGGTGGCAAATGCTCCTCCAGAAACGTGCCGTGGAAAATGGTGCTGCGCCTGCTCTGGCAGCAATCAAACCCGTGACGGTACGCTATTTCCTCGACCACATAGTACCCGAGGCGCTCGGCCATAAGGCCGCAGCGACCGGTGGTTCCGACCTGTTCTACGCACTGTCGGCAGAACAATTGGCGGGATAAATCTCAGTCGATCGGCATCGGAATATCGAGACCTCGCGTAAACTCTTCACTGAAAGTAGCGCGGGGATCGCCGACCAGCTCACGGCGGGGCACCAGCGAGCCTGTGTTAAGCTCTGAAATTGCTGGAGCCGGTGCGGCTTTGGGATCAATCACGCGCCAGATAATTCCGGCGGTGTCGTCGGTGACCAGCAACGCACCATCCGCGGCCCATTCCACCCATGTCGGGCGACCACGTGTCGTGCCCTCTCCCGTCAGGAAGTCGGTCAGGATCATTTTGGGCTTACCAATCGGGTTACCATTGTCGTCAAACTCGACAAAGACCACATCATAGCCGGAGGCGGGCTTGCGGTTCCACGAGCCGTGACGACCTATGAAGGCACCTTGCTTGAAAGCATCACCCATGCGGTGTCCCTCGCGGGAGAAACGGAAGCCCAGCGCCGCAACATGCGGGCCAAGCGCGAATTCGGGTTTGCGTGTATAGCCGACCAGAGAGCGCGGCATAGGCGCATCCACACGGCGGTCGACGACATCGCCGAAATAGAACCACGGCCATCCATAATGCGCACCGATCGGCACATTCGTCAGATAATCGGGGACCAGATCGGAACCGAGCATGTCGCGTTCGTTCACAGTGGTCCACAGCTCGCCGCTCCACGGGCTGAAATCGAGGCCGTTGGGATTGCGAAGACCGGCCGCAAACAGGCGCGAACGGCCCGTTTCCAGATCATATTCATGAATTGCGGCGCGACCTTCTTCGATCTCCATTCCGCTCTCGCCGATATTGGAAACCGACCCGACCGCGACGTAGATCGCGGTGCCTTCAGGATTCATCTCGATGTTGCGCATCCAGTGGCCGCCTGCCGGTGGCAAATCCATCAGCTTGGTTGCCTCTCCGCTGATTACATTCTCGCCCAGCGTGTATGGCAGCGACACCAGCGCATCGTGGTTGGCAACGTACAGTGTGCCATCCTTGTAAGCCATACCCGAAGGTGAATCGAGCGCGTCTGTCAGAACATGGCGTTCGTCCGACACACCGTCGCCGTCTGTGTCGCGCAGCAGGACGATCTGGTTCGGCGAGTCCCCGCCAGCCCCGGCACGCGTCATCAGTTTTTCGGCGATCCATGCGGTGATCCCGCCGTCGCCCTCTTTCTTCGGCGCACGAGTCAGCGTGACCAGCATATCACCATTGGGCAGGCGGTGCAGAACGCGGGGATGTTCGAGGCCGTCAGCGAACCGTTGCACCATCAGGCCTTCGGCTGCAGTAGGCAGTTCGCCATCCTTCCAGCCAACAGGCTTGGCAATGTTCACCGTGGGAATGGCCTCTGCATCAGGCTCTTCCAGAACCGGATCGTCGCCCGATACATCGGCGACCGACAAACCGGCCGTATCGCCGCGCGTCAGCCAAAACAGCAGCGCGGCAAGAAGGATGACGATGGCGAGGATCCAGAGGAGGATTTTGCGTTTTCTGCTCATAGAACATCCGAATACGGCGAATGCGCCCTTGCGGCAATGGCTCTGTGAACTAGATGGACCGTATGTTCGATTTTAAACCCGATGCGGATCTGTCCAAGGCCGAACGATATCGCCAGCTGGTGCAAGCCGCTGAAGCGCTGATTGCTGGCGAGAACGATGCAGTGGCCAATATGGCCAATGTCGCCGCTCTGATGTCTGAATATATCCCCGATCTGAACTGGGCGGGCTTTTACCGGGTGGTTGAAGGCAGTCTGGTTTTGGGGCCCTTTATCGGGCGCCCCGCCTGTATTCGCATTCCTTTCGGACAGGGTGTATGCGGTGCCGCAGCGCAAAGCGGCAAGACGCAGCTGGTCAAGGATGTGCACGCCTTCCCGGGCCACATCGCGTGCGACGCGGCCAGCCAATCCGAACTGGTTGTTCCGGTTATGCGGAACGGAGAAGTCTGCGCAGTGATTGATCTCGATAGCCCCAATCTTGCAACATTCGATGAAGAAGATGCACGCGGTATCGAATTGCTCGCCAAGGCGCTCGAAGGGTCCATTTAACGCCCAAGGTTAACGCCCCGTTTCGGGACAGACCCTTGCGAAAGCGTGGGTTTCTGCCGGTCATGATGGTAGATTTTTCCTTAACGCCGGAGAATCACCCGGTTTCGACGTTTCGAAGGGGAATATCATGAATAGCCGCAGCCTACTCGCAATCGGCGCAGCAACCTGCGCAGTTGCCGCAGCGACACCCGCACTCGCCCAGCCCGAGATGACATATGAGCAGAAGCCCTATGTCTATGCCCAGCCAGCGCCCTCTGGGGCTCCAACGGCACCTGCGATCACCTATCGCCAGGAAACGGTGGTTCAGCCTCTGCCGGTGCGTACGGCGCCGGTTGCGGTCGCGCAGGATGACTACGAGGTCGAGTACGAATACGTCAAAGCTCCGCATGCTGCACATGGCGGGCAGATTCATCACGCTACTCCGCACACCATGCCCCACACGATGCACCACAAGCAGGTGGTATACCCTGCTCATCATGGCGCTCATCACGGGCAGCAGCCAATCCACCATCAGCAACCTGCCTTTGACCGTGAGGCATGGCTCGATGAATGTATTGACCGTGTTGAAGGCGGGTACGAACGTCGCGACGGCAATGGCGGCGTTATTGGCGGCCTCGTCGGCGCAGCAGCCGGCGGATTGATTGGCAACCGCGTCGCCGGACGCGGTGATCGTCTCGCTGGATCATTGATCGGTGCAGGTGTTGGCGGACTTGCCGGTGCTGCAGTCGGTTCCGCCATCGACCGATCACGCGATCGGCGCGATGACCGTGCTCTGGCCTATTGCGAAGACTGGCTCGCGCGTTACTCGGGTGGAGGATATTACGGCCATCAACAATACGCCTATGGTTACCAATATGCGCAACCGATGATGCTGGTCCCCGTAATGGTGCAAGTGCCGCAGCGTGCGGTGGTCAAAGAATATGTGACCGAGGAAGTGGTTCACGAAGAAGTCGTGACTTATGAAGACGTTTACGTTCCTCGCCAGCGCTCCATCAAAGCCGCACCGGTGAAGCGCGTTCCTGTGAAGACCCGCCCTATCAAGGCTCGACCAGTCAAGGCTCAGCCAGTGAAGCGCGTTAAATCGATCAAGGGCAACTGATTGCACAGATCGTATCTGCCGGATTGGCAGGCACAATGATCTGATAGAAATTGCGCCGCGCAACTTTTATAGTTGTGCGGCGCTTCTCTTTTCGGTGGTCAAAGATCGTATAAGTCTTTGATTTATATTATATATCGCCGCCAGTGAGACGCTGGCAGATCAGATCTAGCTGGTCCAAAGTCCGGTAACGGATGGTCACCGCGCCGGAGCGCGGATCGCTATCAGTCTTGATTGTGACCGGCAGGCCGAGAAATTCTTCCAAGTGGCTCTGCACCGCCGCAATATCGGCATCTTTGGCTGGATCGCGCGATGGGCGGGCCTGACGCCGCGTCGATTCATTGTCATTTGCGCCCGATTTGACCAGCTTCTCGACTTCGCGGACGGACAATTTCTTCGAAACCGCCCGGCTCGCAAGTTCGCTGGCATCATCATGGCCGATCAAGGCACGGGCATGCCCCATCGACAAGGCCCCCTCCTCGACCAGATCGAGGACGTCGTCGGGCAACCCCAGCAAACGCTGGATATTCGCGACATGACTGCGGGATTTGTCGACCAGCTTGGCGATTTCCGCCTGGGTCATGCTCTCGTGCTCGGCGAGACGCTGGTACGCGCGCGCTTCCTCGACAGGATTGAGATCTTCGCGCTGCAAATTCTCGATCAGGGCGAGAGCCATAACCTCCTGCTCGTCCAGATCGCGGACAATCGCGGGAATTGTGTGAAGCTGCGCTTTTTGCGCGGCGCGCCAGCGGCGTTCACCGGCAACGAGCTGGAATCTCCCTTTTTCGAGCGGGCGAACGATGATGGGCTGAATAACGCCGCGTGCAGCTATCGATGCAGCCAGCTCGTCGAGCGCCGCCTCGTCAAAGCGGGTCCTCGGCTGACCGGGCAATGGCTCGATAGATGCCACCGGGAGGCCGGAAATTCCGGCGCTCATAGTGGTATCGGAAGCTCCTCCCTGATCATCGCGCGCCGCTTGAGGAGGCTGCGTTACCAAGGGCTCTTCCTTCCGCGTTTCGCCCATCAAGGCTCCAAGACCTCGGCCCAGCTTTTTACGGTTTGCGGGAGGTTTCGATGGCGTGGTCAAACGAATCGGATTGCCCGGATCATTTTTCGAGGTGCTCATGCTGCTTTCCTTTGTTCAGGCAAGCGCCCGATCAGTTCGCGTGCAAGGGCGATATAGGCCCGGCTCCCCGGACAGGAATGGTCATAGACCAGCGCCGGCAGGCCATGGCTCGGCGCTTCGGATAGGCGGACATTGCGCGGAATAACCGCTTCGAACACCAGATTGCCGAGGCAATCGCGCACATCGTCTGCGACCTGATCGGTCAAGCGATTGCGCCGGTCAAACATCGTCAACACAATGCCTATGATGCCCAGATCGGGATTAAAGCGCTGCTGAACGCGCTCAACCGTCTGCAAAAGCTGGCTCAATCCTTCCAAGGCGAAGAATTCACATTGCAACGGAACCATAAGCGTGTCGGCCGCCCCCAATGCATTCAGCGTGAGCAGGCCCAGCGATGGGGGGCAATCGATAAAACAAATGTCATGATCGGTATGGTTGGCCAGCGCCGATGTTAGGCGGGCAGTGCGATCATCTACCGACACGAGTTCGACCTCGGCACCGCTGAGATCAACCGTCGCCGGCACAACATCAAGGCCTGGAATATTGCTGGACTGGATGCACTCGCCAATCGGTGTCTCGTCAACCAGTAAGTCGTAGCTGGAAAACGGACGGTTGCCACTATCAATCCCCATGCCGGTAGACGCGTTACCCTGTGGATCGAGATCGATCAGCAATGTCTTCCACCCGGTAGCCGCCATAGCTGTTGCAATGTTAATGGCGGTCGTGGTTTTCCCCACCCCACCCTTCTGGTTGGCAATAGCTATGGTGATCATGTGCTCTTCCGCGCCCCTTTCCCAAGTGTGCCTACGATAATTCCTGCATCATTGTCAGTCAGCGATTGTTCCACGTGGAACATCTTGCGGACCTTTTTCGGCAGTGATTGCAATTCTTGCGCCGCCGAACGGCCTTTCGGCAACACGTAGGTGGTCTCGCCTGTGGAGAATCTGGCGGATAAGTCGATCAGTTTGGGCAGCGGCGCAAAGGCACGCGCCGATATGACCGATACAGGCACAGTTTCCACAAGTTCGAGCCGTGAACCGACAATATCGCATTTGGGAAGCGCCAATTCGGTCCTCATCCGTTCCAGCCATTCGATTCGGCGTTTGCGCGATTCGACCAGCATAACCGGGCGTTTCGGCCGCATAATCGCTATAATCAAGCCCGGAAGCCCTGCTCCAGTACCCAGGTCAAGCCAAACCCCTGTTTCACGTGAAACATACGTAAGTAGTTGCGCACTGTCCGCGATGTGGCGTTGCCACACGATATCAAGTGTAGGCTTTGCAACAAGGTTCTGGCGCGTATTCTCTTCCTTCAGAGCAGCTACAAACACATCGAGGCGATCCAGCGCTTCTGCATCACAGAGACCAGCAACAAAGTCGCGCGCCTGTTCTTCGCTGGTTATCATGCGGCGATCTGCTGAAGACGCCGTGCGTGAACCAATAAGGCTGACAAAGCAGCCGGCGTTATTCCCGGAACACGACCCGCTGCAGAAAGATTCTGCGGTTTCGCTTTGGAGAGTCGCTCCACCATTTCGTTCGACAAGCCAGGTACACTGGCAAAGGGGAAGTCTGCAGGAAGAGGTACGGTTTCGCTCGCACGGAGATCGCGCAACTCGGCCTCCTGCCGTGCCAAATATGGCGCGTATGCCGCATCTTCCGCCAATTCGCTGGCCAACTCGCTCTCCGCAGCAAA
>JAHDDJ010000536.1 GCA_020629385.1 Erythrobacter sp. | reverse complement strand
CGCCGGTTCAGTTCGGATCAGGTCATCAGCTTTGACAAGGCGCAGATCGATATCATCCGCGAATGCTCGCCCGGTCGTGATATCATGCACAACGCCATGGGCTTCTTTCCCGATTACGACCATCACGATCTGGGCGCACAGCTCGATCTGGTAACTTGGGATAGCTACCCGCTCGGCTTCCTTGAAATGTTTGCCTTCAGTGATGGGGAAAAGCTCGACTATCTGCGGCAGGGGCACCCGGATATCGCCGCATTTCACCACGATCTGTATCGCGGCTGCGGCAAGGATGGCCGCTGGGGTGTGATCGAGCAGCAGCCCGGCCCGGTGAACTGGGCGCGCAACAATCCTGCACCTTTGCCCGGCATGGTCCGGCTCTGGACGCTGGAGGCAATGGCGCATGGCGCGGAGCTGCTCAGCTATTTCCGCTGGCGGCAGGCACCCTTTGCGCAGGAACAGATGCATGCCGGCTTGCTGCGGCCTGATAGCGTTGCCGCTCCAGGATACGAAGAAGCGTGCCGGGTCGCGCCCGAAGTGCGCCAGCTTGGCGATGCCGGCGAACCGGTCAAGGAAGTCGCTCTGGTCTTCAGCTACGAATCCGAATGGGTCACCGCCACCCAACCTCAAGGAGAGGGGCTGTCCGCGTTGTGGGCTGCGTTTCGGACCTATGAGGCGCTGCGTGGACTGGGGCTAAACGTCGATATTGTACCGCCAACAGCCTCTTTGGAAGGCTACAGTATTGCGGTGTTGCCATGCCTACCGATCGTGTCCGATGCGCTGGTATCCGAATTGCGGGGCTTTGAAGGGCAGGTCATTATAGGCCCGCGTAGTGGCTCTAAAACGGCTGAATTTGCAATTCCCGAGAATCTCGCGCCGGGGCCGCTCCAGTCGGTTGTTGCCATGAAGGTTAGCCGAAGCGAAAGCCTGCGCGGCGGCGTTGAGCACTGTGGTGATGGTTGGGCAATTCGCCGCTGGCTCGACCATTGCGAAGGTGAAGCGGAAGCCGAACTGGTATCCGGAGACGGCCACACAGCCTGTTGGAAGCACGGCAATATCCGCTACTGCACGACGTGGCCGGAAGGCGATGTCATCGGCGAGGTTGTCCAG
>JAHDDJ010000535.1 GCA_020629385.1 Erythrobacter sp. | reverse complement strand
GCCGCGCTGGAAATGCTCGCCGCCTTGGAGACACTGAACCGGACTATGCCGGAGCAGGATGGGCAGGTGTGGCCCCGCGACGTGCAAATCGGTATCGGCATGAATGCCGGCTTGTGCTGTGTCGGCAATATGGGATCACAGCAGCGCCTGTCCTATTCGCTGATAGGCGATACAGTGAACATTGCCTCTCGGTTCGAGGGGCTGACCAAACAATATGGCGTTGGCATCGTGATCGGCAGCGCGCTGGCTGAGAAGCTGGCCAAAGAGGTGGATGATTTCGCGGTTTTGGAACTGGATCGTGTGCGCGTTGTCGGACGTGAGGCCCCGGATACGATTTACGCGCTGCTGGGTGATTCAAGCATGGCCGTAAACGATGAATTTGCTGCCTTGAAATTGGCACATACAGAGTTTCTCATGCAGTATCGTGCGCAAGACTGGCAGAAGGCCAGAGAGCACTTGTCGATGTACGAGCAGACTTATGACAGCGCCGGTCTTGCGGCTTTGTGCGCAACCTATCACGCGCATATGGACCAGTTGGAATCCGCCAATCTGTCGCCCGAATGGGACGGTGTGTTTCAGGCTACCAGCAAATAGCCGGGATTGTCAGCACACGCCCGCAGCATTGGGATCGCTGCATCCTTGTGGCTGGCTAACGGTGCCGCCATTGGTGCCGTCACCATCGCCGCCGGACAATAACGCACCGGCAGCCAGACCAGCAGCCACTGGAAGTAATTTACCAAGCAAGCCTCCGCCCTTGTTGGCCTTGGTCACTTTGGGTGCGAGCCGGTCCTGCAATTCGGACAGTCCCGATTGCGACAGGCGAAACGGGCCGATGGGCGGTGCGCCTTCGCGCGGGATATAGGCGGCAAGCGCAGGTTCGTTCAGCACGACCGTTTCACCGGCAGCGGTAACATCGGCCAAGCCCACGGCGAGTCCGCCACGCGTGTTGGCGCCCGGGCCGCGCAGGACCACCAAAGTGGCGGTGTCCTTGTCGCTCTTAACACCTTTCAGAAACGGCTCGTCATCGGCGATTTTCTTCGCCTTTTCGCCGACTGCACCGTCGAGCATGGTTCCGCGAATGCCAATGGACCCTGACGGCGTGCCGATATTGG
>JAHDDJ010000105.1 GCA_020629385.1 Erythrobacter sp. | reverse complement strand
CACCGCCATGATATGCCGCCCGCTTCAGGCCATCACCAACTTTCGGGCATAACTCCGCTCAAGTCCATAAATAAAATTCTTTAAACTTCGCCTAACGTTCTGACGGGTTCAAGCGATCCCGCAAGGGTTTACCAGTTCTAAAGCGAGCTCTAATTTTTTTGGGGATAGCAACTTTCTCGCCTGTTGCTGGATTGCGGCCTACACGCCGGCTCAGTTCCTTAGGCTCGAAGACGCCAAAACCGCGAAGCTCAACACGCTTGTTCTGCGAGAGGGCAGTAATGATCGTATAAAAGAAAGCGTCAACAGCCCGCGTTGCTTCGCTCAGCGTGAGCGCTTTGTCTTCAGCCAGTTTGGCTATGAGATCAGATCTCAACATCACATTTCCTCTTCTCTGTTAGTTTTAGCTCAATATTGAGAGCTGGCCTCTGAAGTTCCCATTTTGTCTGTTTCCCCCTTATATTATACAGACTTAGACGTTATTAGAGGGGTGTGATCTTTTGGATCGCGTTGTGGGCCGCCACTTGATGATGAAAAATCACGGGGTTGCCCCATGGATTAGCCGCCCCCAAGGTTAATCTATTTGCCCCTGCGTGAATGTGGCAGCTATCCACGCAGGGGCTTTTCAAAGCAATAAATCGTCTTTTAGGAAGCTGGGTAACGCCATGAGTGAACCGGTGTCTGGATGGTTTGAAAGCTGGTGGTGCATCTGGTTGAATTGTTGTTGCGGGACAGCAGGCCAACTGAAGGCGATACACCACCACGGATGGGCTAAGACTATTGATTTTGCGTGTCGAGATGGGTTGAAGAAATTTAGATAGTTGAGTGCTTGAACAGTCATTCGATTGTGATATTAATCTAGTGGTCAAAGTCCTTTGGGTTTTGACTATGAAGCCCCCCATCCCCGATTTCCCACAGATTTCGTCTGGGGGGCTTCTGAAATAATCCTACCTTTTCGTTAAGATTTCAGTGATCTGCCAAAGTTTTGCCGTCCAGTTGGTCGATGAAATCATTCGCGAAATCAACTACCGATATGATCCATATGTGGTCGAACAGGATAAGGGGTCCAGCTATTGCGCGATTTGGATCGACAGACTGGGGCAGTGAAAATCACTCCGGCCATTCTTCGGCGGACCAGTCGCGTGATGTGTGGATCACCCGGACTATTGCGATTTCTTCCGCGCCGCTTGTTTGCGTGATGGCGTAGGCGATGATGTAGGACAGGCCCGTGACGGATATCTCATAGGTGCCTGTCACCCGCCCTGGGCGTCCTATCGGCATGTCGCCCAGGGCAAGTACAGTCTTGTCGATGGCATCGGCGACGCGGCGGGCCGCTGATGGATTGTCGGTGGCGATGTAGGCAACCTGCTCTGCAAGATTGGGCAACGCATCGTTTGACCAGCGGACGGGTCGGTTCACGCGGCGTTGTCTGCCGCCGCGTCCATCACCTGCCGCAAGGACGCCATAGCATCTTCATGGCTGACCGTCCGTCCGGCCTCCACGTCTGCAAGCCCGCGCTCGATGCCTTCGATGATCGCCAGTTCGCGGTCCACGTAGGTTTCCACCGCTTCTGCCGCCAGAAAGGATCGGCTACGCCGTGTTCCGTCTGCCAATCTTCCCAGCTTCGCCTTGAGCTGCGGATCAAGCCGGATCGTCATTGTGGTGCTGGTCGTCATTTCATCACCTCTTAAGCATGTGTACATCTGAACACATGCACCATCTCAAGGGTTTCGTAAAGAGCCGATCAGTGAAAGCCCCCTAGTGTTAATTAAGTGTTAAATTAGTGTTACGTCTGGTTATGATGTGTTTTTTGAATTTATTTTCAACAAGTTGTCAATTCTTGCTGCAGCTGTTATCCCGATAGAGTGCAGCTATTATCCGAGAATCTGCAGCTGTTATCCCGATACGTCTTGCGCTGCAGCTGTTATCCCGATAGGAGACAGAGAGCAGCTGTTATCCCGATAAGCATGGGTCTAATAAATGTCTGATGAACGCGAACCGTTGCTACCTGATCGCCATCCACAGGCCAATCTGTTCATTTGTGATGTGGCTGATGCTGTTATCAAGAGTGATATGGCGTCAATGGAGCATCCGATTTTCACCTTATCCAAGAAGCCCATACGAGAAGTTAAGAAGTATGTGCATGGCGACGTTGTTCTTGAGGTGACGCCTGGTCCGAAAGGAATAGCAAACATTTATGATAAGGACATACTTATCTTCGCTATTAGTCAGATCATGGCGGCTCGAAATGAGGGCCGGTCGTATAGTCGCTACATAGCGTTTCAGGCACAAGACTTCTTAGAGTTTAGCAATCGTCACACGGGCGGGCATGACTATGACTTGCTCAGGGACTCTCTTGATCGACTGGACAGCACTCGCCTACGCACGACGATTAAGGCGGGGGGGGAGGAAATATGGGAAGCATTTGGACTTATTGATGGGGCAACCATTAAGCGCAAGCGTCATGATGGAAGAGTGACTGAATGGGGATTAAAGCTGTCAGATTGGCTATTCAAAGCAATCGAAGCCAACGAAGTGCTAACTCTACATCCTGATTATTTCCGGCTCCGCAAACCGATCGAGAGACGTATCTACGAAATCGCCAGGAAGCATTGTGGGGCAAAGCGGTCTTGGCAAATCGGGCTGAAGAAGTTGCAAAAGAAGTGCGGCTCAAGTGATGCCACAAGAAACTTCAGACTTGCTGTCCGAGCGCTATGTGACTTCGATCATCTTCCTGATTACTCAGTGAGCCTGGTGGACGATATGGTATCATTTCAAAACCGAGGACAGCCAACTGCGCTTTCTCACTCAAGTTATTCCGTTAAGCTAGCGGTGGACACTTTCGAGACCGCCCGAACATTTGCCAAAGGCTGGGACATTTACGCGATTGAGGTAGAGTGGCGCGAATGGGTTGCCGACTTGCTGGGGCAAGGCATGGATCCTCCGAGAAATCCCGACCAAGCCTTCATTGGATTTTGTAAGAAATGGGTGGATAGGCAATTATGAAAGGCAAGAAGGGGCTTGAGCAATCATTTCTGGTTTGCGCAAAGTTGAGTGTTGCTACGCTGTTACTCGTCTTGGTGTTTCTTGCGGAGTTGATGGCAGGGAGCGAGAAAATCGTCGAAGAGCTAAAGCTCACAGACTGGGCGCTTGTATGCGAGCAAGTGGGGAACCGCAGCGATTGCCGAATAGAGCAGTCAATGGCGATAACACCTGGAAGGAGAGTAGCCCAAAGCGTGGGGCAATTGCGTTTTTGGGATGATCTGACATATTTTCTGGATGCCTGTACCGTCAGAAATTCTTCAACTCAAACTTCGGCTTCTGGACATCAGCCCAATGATCTGGCGTCGGGTATTGGTTTCTTCGTCGATCACCTTGCGTGAGTTGCACGGGGTTCTTCAGGTTGCGATGGGGTGGGACGGCATTCATCTGTTCCAGTTTGATATTCGCGCCGTGGACTATGGGTCTTGGGAATTGCATGCAGCCAACCCGGATATTTCATTGAGCAACTTCGGGTTTCGTCGGAATGACCGACTTTCCTACATCTACGATATGGGGGACTATTGGAAACACGAAGTTCGAATTGAAGCTATTTTGAATGCTGATCCCAAGAAGTCCTATCCAGTTTGTACGGGTGGCGCGGGTGCGTGCCCGCCTGAAGAATGCGGTGGGCCCCAAGGTTATTTGGCGCGGCGGGACGAGGCCAATGGTTATGATGCCTGGCAGGACCTTGAGACCTTGGCGTCTTTTGGCCAAGATCTGCTGGACCGCCATGAAACGGGCCAGACGTTGGAGAACCTCGCTTTGGATGACCTGGAATATGTTCTGGATCGCATGAAGGCCCGTGAGCCGTATTTGGAGACATCCTTCTCTCGGCGCGATGTGAACACGCAATTTCGCGATGGGTGCCATCGGGAACTTATGCGTCAGCAGTTGATGTAACCTGTCCGGAAACGAGCGGTTGCGGACAGGGCGTGGGTTAGTGTTCAAAAGTTAGCTTGACAGGGTATAGGACAGAGGTAGAATTACGGACACCCATTTCCGTACAGCGAGAGCCCATGTCTAGAACATTTGCTTACGTCCGCGTTTCAACTTTTGAACAAGAGACGCAAAATCAAATCATGGAGATCACGGCGGCTGGGTTCAGCGTTGCGCCACACCGTATCATCACTGAGACAATTTCCGGCTCCCGTGCCATCGCGCAGCGCCCGGGCTTTTCTCGCCTGATGGAAAAGATGGAACAAGAAGATGTTCTGATTGTCACTAAGCTCGACCGGCTTGGCCGCGATGCAATCGATGTGTCCAGCACGGTGGCGCAGCTTGATGAGCGCGGCATCCGTGTTCACTGCCTTGCCCTCGGTGGGGTAGATCTGACCAGTTCCGCCGGGAAGCTGACGATGGGTGTGATCAACGCAGTCGCACAGTTTGAGCGCGACCTTCTGATTGAGCGCACACAGGCAGGGCTGGCCCGCGCGAAATCGGAGGGGAAAACCTTGGGTCGCCCGCCCGCGCTGTCAGACGAACAACAAGAGCTCGTGCGTCAAAGACTGGCCAATGGTGAAAGCGTATCTGCCATCGCACGGGACATCAAAACGAGCAGGCAAACCGTCATGCGCGCACGCGACATCGCAGGGTAAGAGGGAGCAACAAAAATGGACATCCGGGTAAAAATTGAAATCACTGGCCCAGATGGGGTTGTGCATGAACATGAGATTGCAGCTTTCGAAAAGGGATCTGAAAGCGCCGCTGAGATCGGGCTCTCCATTGGAGACAGCAAGGAGCTTCTGTTGACCCTGCAGCAGGAAATTGTTGCCGCTCAAGCAGCGGCGTTCTGTGCCGACCATTCCACATGTCTGTGCTGCGCAGGGAGGCTTCGGCGCAAAGGCAGTAAGGCTATTCAATATCGAACCGTCTTTGGCGATATCACCATAGACAGCCCGCGTTTCTACCATTGCCGCTGCCATGCTGGATCTGCTCAAACGTTCAGCCCGCTGACAGAGCTGCTCCCTCACCATGTCGCGCCAGAAATGCTCTGGCTGGAAACAAAGTGGGCGTCTTTGGTCTCATACGGCGTCACGGTAGATTTGCTCAAAGACGTGCTGCCCATCGACAAACGACTGAATGCTGAAACAGTCCGGCGGCACTTGGGGCGTGTAGCAATGCGCATGGAAGCTGAGCTGGCGGACGAACGATACAGCTTTGTCGAGACCAACGCCTATGAACGCGAGCAGCTTTCCAATCCGGAAGGCCCTATCACGGTTGGCATCGATGGCGGATATATTCGGTCACGCGAAAAGGGCCAATCTCACTTTGAGGTCACCGTTGGAAAATCCATTCCTACAGATCGGCCGGATCGCTACCTTGGCCTTGTGCAAAGCCATGACGAAAAGCCAAAGCGGCGATTGAATGAGATTCTGAAAGACCAGGGCTGGCAGGAAAACCAGCAGGTCACATTCATGACTGATGGCGGTGATAGTGTCATCAACATTGCACGAGATATGGCCCCTGCCTCCGAGCACATCTTGGATTGGTTTCACATCACGATGCGGATCACCGTGATGCATCAGTATGTCAAAGGCCTTGCCCATCTGAACCCGGATGAGGCCGAGGAGATGGCCAGGCGTCTGCGCCAGATCAAAGGGTATCTATGGAATGGCAACCTGCATGATGGGCAGGAGGTCATCGACGATCTGGTCATGGACCTCGATGACATCGAAACGCAATATGCCAGCATCAAGGCCTTGCGAAAAGCAGCGCGCGAATTCCAAACCTACATTGCCAACAATGCTTGGATGATCCCCAACTATGCAGAGCGCCGACGTTATGGCGAGCGCGTGTCCACAGGTTTTGTTGAAAGCACCGTCAACACCGTCGTGGGCAAGCGGTTCTGTAAACGCCAGCAGATGCGTTGGTCAAGAACAGGGGCTCATCTCATGCTACAAACCCGCACGCGCACGCTGGACGGCACCCTGCGCAAGAAGTTCCAACAATGGTATCCGGGGATGAAATCAGACGGAGATCAGAAGCTGGCAGCATGATTGCCCCACGCTTTGGGGTGCTCTCCCGCCTGCGCAAGACGCACTTGGGCTTTGGTCAGCGCGAATTTACGCCCCCCTTTTCGCCCTCGCGCCCGGGCGGCTTTGAGGCCGGCGACGGTGCGCTCGCGGATCAGTTCCCGTTCAAATTCTGCCAGGGCTGCAAAGATGCCGAATATCAACCGCCCTGCAGCGGTGGTGGTGTCGATCTGCGCTCCTTGGCCCTGTACGCACGAAGGGGTTCAAAACGGCAAGATTTTCATGAGAATTCTGTTGTCCGCTTGATGCGATCGATAGTAGCGACGCCGACATTGAAGTGGCGTGCGATGGCCCGGATGGACTGGTCTTCCTTGAGCATGGCCCTGACCTGATCTTGCTGGTGTGGTGTCAGCTTCAGCTTTCGTCCAAACTTTACGCCGCGTTTCTTTGCGGAGGCGCGCCCCTCTTCTGTGCGTTCATTGATGATGTTTCGCTCAAGTTCAGAAAGCCCAGCAAAAACAGTGAGTAGGAACTTTCCCATTGAGCTTGTTGTGTCGGCCCATGGTTCCCGAAGGGAGCGGAATGAAGCACCTGCGGTCTCAATTCTCTGGGTGATGGTAAAGAGATCACTGGTTGATCGGGCTAGACGGTCGAGACTGGTGACGACCAACGTATCGCCGGGCTGTAGGGAGCCGTGCATTTTTTCCAGCTGAGATCTGCGCCGATCAAATCCCGTGATCTTTTCCTGGAAGATCAGGCGGTGTGGCTGCTCTCGCATGGCCTTCTGGCGGCGACCCCAGTC
>JAHDDJ010000534.1 GCA_020629385.1 Erythrobacter sp. | reverse complement strand
AACCCCAAACCCCAAACCCCAAACCCCAAACCCCAAACCCCAAACCCCAAAGAGAGTTTTCGTAAATAAAAGAAACCTCTTCAGATTAAACATCAAGATTATTTAGAATATTTGGTATGGAGTCTATCAGAGTTCATTCTATTCAGTCCATCGTATTTATTATGAACATTTCTGAACAATCTAGTATATTTTCCAGTCTTTTTTTTTTGTAAATCAATATTTCTATTTTTCTCTCGGATTGCCTGAAGAGCTTTCATTTTTTCTTTATTAAGTCTCAATTTTCTTGTCTTCAAATTCTCCTCTTCTTCATGATTAAGTTCATGCATAACATCAGCATCATCAAATTCGTCATTTTCAAATTGAGATCCTGGAAGATTTGCAGTATTTACTTCATTACTATGGACTGTTGTTTCAATAGTGATATGATGCTTGATGATCTTTGGCTCTGGGTTTTCTGCGCTTTCTTGGGCTTTTTCAATGATTAATTTAGTTCTGTCATCTACTAATGTTTTCAGTCTGAGAACAGTGACTTCTTTATGCGAGTCAATTTCATCTAATAACTCGAAGAACTCATCTGAGAAATCAGTAAGATTATTCATCAGCTCTTCAAAGTTGTGTCTTGGCATTGCTGAAATGACAGAAAGGTATTTATCCTCATTGAGTCTACAGATTTCAACAAAGTTCATTGCATTCCATAACATATCTAAGACATCTTTTTCCATAATGTCACATGAAGTGGCAAATTGTTCATTGGTTCCTGCTGGTTTATAACAATGCTCCAAAAAGTTCTCTTTGACTTTAGCATCTCCTCGAGAAATAATTTTAAGAGTTTCGTATTTAATATCCAGAATGACTTTTTTAAAATCTGGTCCAACACATTCTTCAATTTCTTCTTCAGTGAAAACTTGGTCATGGATAGCATTGATACATTCTTTATATTCTTCTTCAAAAGCTTTAAGGTCTTTTGAGATTTTATTAAAGTTTCTCATATGTTCTTCTTCACTTCCACTTTCGAATTCAATTAGGTCTTCATCTTCTAATTATTAATTTTAAATTTAAAAAATTTACCTTCGTCATGGTGTTCATCGTCGTGATGTTCATCTTCCCAATGTTCATC
>JAHDDJ010000533.1 GCA_020629385.1 Erythrobacter sp. | reverse complement strand
GCGTTTTACGGCGATTACGACAAGGTCTATTCGAACTTCTACGCGTCGGGATATGATCAAGCGAACACACCCGATGTGGTCACGCTGGATGGCTATGTCGATGAAACACAGCGGCAGAACCTGTCACTGTCGGGCAACCTCGTCGGTGAATTCGACACGGGCAGCGTAGGCCATACGCTGGTCGCCGGTGTTGAATATATCAACACCTCTTCCGACCAGCTTCGTTTCAATTCGTTCTGGGATACGACCATGGACGATAACGAGGTGTTTGCGATCAATCGCCCATTGGCGCTGCGCGGCGGGGTTGGCGTGAATGCGGCGGGCAATCCGACCATCAACAGCTTCACCACCGATCTGAACGATGACACGCGGGTGAATATCGACGTCTTTTCCGCCTATCTGCAAAACGAGATCGAATTTGCAGACTGGATTCATGTCGTGCTTGGCGCACGGTTCGACAGTTTCGACATCGAGGTTTTCAACGTTCCGGCGAACGAAACCCGCAACCGCAAGGATGAAGAAATTTCGCCTCGCCTGGGCCTGATCCTCAAGCCGATGAGCAATCTGTCGATCTATACCAGCTACAGCGAAACATTCCTGCCGCGCAGTGGCGAGCAATTTGCCAATATCAACGGCAACAATAACGCGCTCGATCCCGATACATTCACCAATCTGGAAGCAGGGGTGAAATGGGATATCGATCCGGGCCTGAGCCTGACTGCCGCAATCTTCGAGATCGAGCAAAGCTCACCGCAACCCAACGACAATGATCCGGCAACGCTGGATGTCATTGATTCAAAAATCCAGGGCTTTGAATTCCAGCTGCAGGGCAGCCTGTCCGATTTCTGGACTGTGTCAGCCGGTTACAGCTATCTTGACGGCGAACAGGCGGATCGCAACGGCCCGACAGGCCTGCGCCCGCGTGAATTGCCAGACAGCATGTTTTCGGTCTGGAATGCTTTCAGTGTGACTGAGAAATTAGGTCTGGGGCTGGGCGTCACTTACCAATCGAGCAGCTTCATCAACAATGGCAACACCGCCGTGCTGCCAAGCTATATGCGGGTCGATGCTTCTGCGCATTACGACATTTCGGACAATCTGCGCATTCAGGTCAATGT
>JAHDDJ010000104.1 GCA_020629385.1 Erythrobacter sp. | reverse complement strand
GCCAGCCTTGCCGGAACAATGATCGCGCAGGCAGCGCAGGCCATGGAATTCGGCGCAACGTCGGAAGATATCGCTTATACCTGCCACGCGCACCCGACCCATGCCGAGGCTTTGAAAGAAGCGGCAATGGCCGTTCAGGGCAAACCGATCCATATGTGATCGCACACCAGCGCAACGTCGATTGATAATAGAGCCCCTCCTCCCTACCATCAGGGATGGAGGGGCTTTATGATTCCAACTTTGACACAAGAACCTGGCGCGCTTGAACTGGCGGCGATGATCCGCAGTGGAGAGCTTTCACCGCTTGAAGCTGTCGATGCAGCGATTTCGCGGATCGAGGCCCTGGACGGGCCGATCAACGCCGTGCCGGTTCGCGACTTTGATCGCGCGCGGGACGCTGCCCGGGCCATGGGTGGATCTACGGGATCAGACACACAGCCGCTCTTCGGCGTGCCGATGACGATCAAGGAAAGCTTCGATATTGCGGGGCTTCCGACCACGTGGGGTCATACCGCGCACAAAGACAATATCGCCAAGCGCGATGCAAAACTCGTCAGCCAGCTCAAGGCCGCCGGTGCCATTCTGGTGGGCAAAAGCAATGTCCCGCCCGACCTGTCCGATTGGCAAAGCGACAATCCCGCCTATGGCCGCACCAACAATCCGCACAATCTTGATCGTAGCCCCGGTGGTTCCTCCGGCGGCGCAGCGGCAGCTGTCGCGGCGGGAATGGTGCCGTGTGACTACGGCACCGATATTGGCGGATCGGTGCGCGTTCCTGCACATTTCTGCGGCGTCTGGGGGCACAAAAGCAGTTGGGGGCTGATCAGCAAACACGGCCATGATCATCCGCTGATGGGCGGCAAAGACGCGCATGACGGGGTGTTGTCGATTGCCGGACCGATTGCGCGCAATGCCGACGATCTGGACGCCCTTCTGCGCCTCACCGCGACAGTACCGCTCGCATCGTCAGGCAAACCGCTGAAGGATTGCACCTTCTTGCTAGTGGCCGATCAAGCTGTCAGTCCGGTCGATGCCGCTGTGCGCGATCCGATGTTGGCCGCGGTCGAGACTTTGCGCAAAGCAGGCGTCCGTGTGGACGACAGCAACGATCTGCTGCCCGATCTGGAAGCGCAGCACCGCGATTATATGCGCATGCTCGGCATTGCCATGGCCCGCGGTATGCCCGGCCCCGACGGTAAACGGGCAAGCGCGACCGACTGGTTCGATCTGCTCGACGCACAGCGCCGCTCCGAACTGGCGTGGGAAGCATTGTTCGAAGCCTATGATTATGTAATCGCCCCGCCTGCTCCGATTGTGGCATTCGAGCACGATCCGACACCGGTGCGGGACCGGACAGTCACAATCAATGGCACACAGCGCGAATTTGCCGAAGTGTTCGCATGGGCGGGCATTTCCACCTTCCCCAACCTGCCCAGCACAGTGCTGCCTGTGGGCGTAGGAGACGGAATGCCGACGAGCGTGCAAATCATCGGTCCGCGCTGGTCGGACCTCGATTGCATCGCTACAGCGCGCGCAATGGGTGAACATCTACACCGCTGATTCCGGAGGAATACATGGCCAAATCACGCTGGATGCTACGCTTTGCCAAATGGCATATCTGGCTGGGCTGGCTTGTCGGCGTTCCGATCCTGATGTGGACGGTCACCGGTCTGGTGATGGTTGCCAAACCGATCGAGGAAGTACGCGGTAATCATTTGCGCAGCGAGGTGGAGCAGCAGGCCCTCCCCTCCGACACCAATATCGCAGTCACCCTGCCGCAAGACACCACGCAGCCCGTAAAATCGGTCAGCACGATGATGCAGGATGGCCGCCCGATTACCAGCATCACCTATATGGACGGCACCGTCGCGCGTTTCGGCCCTGACGGCACACAATTGCCGCTGTTAGGGGAGATCGCGGCGCGGGCCATTGTTGCCGAGCAGATCAAAGGAGGTGAAAAGGTCGTTAGCGCAACGCGCTTTGATGCCGAGGATACACCCTTCGATTTCCGCCGCCCGATCCCCGTGTGGCAAATCGCGCTGGAAGACGGCGCGCATATCTATGTGAACGAGCAAACCGGCGAGATTGCGGCTGTGCGCACCAAATGGTGGCGCGTGTTCGATTTCATGTGGGGTTTGCACATTATGGATCTGAAAACGCGCGAAGATACCTCGCATCCGATCCTGATCCTGTTTGCGATTCTGGGTGTGATCGGATCGCTGCTGGGATGCATCCTGATGTTCCGCCGCAGCAAGGCCCGTGTCGTGGGACGCACGCATGCCGGTTGACCAGACAATCCTGACGCCGGTCATCAACATTCTCGACCTGCTGGGCGTGGCGATCTTTGCCCTGTCCGGCGCGTTACTGGCGGCAAAGGAGCGGCAGACCTTTGTGACGATGGGCTTTTTCGCGCTGGTCACAGGTGTCGGCGGAGGAACAGTACGCGATCTGCTGATCGGTGCACCGGTGTTCTGGATTGTCGACGCCTGGGTCGCAGCCATCTGTCTGGGAACCGCGCTGCTTGCATGGCTAACGCCCACGCGCTGGTGGGACGGGAAACTGCTCGACTATGCCGATGGTGTCGGTTTGACCGCCTATGCCGTTCTAGGCTCGGCCAAGGCCATGTCCTACGGCATTCCGCCCATCCCTGCGATCCTGATGGGGATCATCACCGGCTGTGTCGGCGGGATTATCCGCGATGTTGTGGCCGGACGTCCATCAATAATCATGCGGCCGGAACTGTATGTTACAGCAGCCGCGCTGTCGGCCTCGCTCTGCGTAGCAGGAATGTGGCTGGGCATGGCCAACTGGATGACATGGACCAGCGCCACGCTGGCAGGACTGATACTGCGCAGCGCGGCAATCCGGTGGAATCTCGCCCTTCCCTCCTACCGTGAAGGCAAAGAAGGGATCGAGGGAGGCTAATCAACCGCCCAAATCTTCCTCTGCAGGAATATCACCGTCAATCGGTCCGCCGGGATAGGCTGGCTGCTGTCCTTGAGGTTGCTCATCGACCATCGCAGTTTGCGTAGGTTGCGTAGGAGCCTGCTGGTCGGACGCATCCAGATCGGCGCGCGCCTGACGATAGCGCTCATCGTCCCATTGGTTGTCCTGTACAGGAGCAGAGGTCGCCACCTGACCTCCGAAATCGACGCTGGAAATGCGCCCCTCATTGTCGATCCGGCAGGTGAACGCATCACCGTTGTAGATCGTGCCTGTCACCGTCCAGCCTGCACCGGTACGCGAGACATTGTCGACATTATCGACGCGCACATCGCGCTCGATTTCGCTCAGGCACATATCAACCGCACGATCGATGCCCTGCCCGCTGTTGGAAGAACGCTCGCTGCGGCGTTCGGGATAGCTGGTTGGCTGACGTACCGGATAGCTGCGTTCGCGGCGCGGTTTCGATACCGAATTGGCAATCGCGGCAATGCCGCCAAGAATGAGCACACCGGTCAGCACATCACCCGCATCAACGCGGTTACGATGGCGCCAGCGGCGATAGCGGTGATGCTCTGCATTCACAGCCAGAACGTCACCCGTTTGCGCTTGGGCTGGAACAGCGCTCCCCGCCGCTTGAGCTGGCAGTTCGACTGCCGCTGCTGGAGCCACAGTCATGGACAAGGCAGCAGCCATACAGGCGCTTGCCGAAAGTTTGGAAAATCGGGTCATGGAAACACCCCCTGTGTTACAGACGGCAAAATACCGCCAATCGGACATACAACTAGGCGGTCCAGGCTTGCTTTAGCCTGAACCGCCCATGTGGGTTAAATTGGTAGTCGATCAACGCAGACCGCGAATGCCGCGATAGTCAATGTCGACAACCCGACCGCGGGACACATCGCACGTGAAGCGGCCCTGGTCATAATTGTTGTAACCGCCGCGATATCCGTTGCGGTAGTTGCCGCGATGGTTGTAGCCACGGTTGTTGCCGCGCCAGCCGCGCTGTCCGTCTACGACCAGCCGGCCTTTGACTTCCCAGCCATACCGCTCACGGTCAACATCACGAATCTCGGTTACATCGGCGAAACGGTATCCTGCACGGCGTGCGTCACGCTCGACGGCACGGATACATTTCTCGACAGCCCGTCGGCCATTGCCACGGCGCTGGTCATAGCGCGGGCGATAATCGCGATCACGGTAGCGATAGCCGTCATTGTGCCGATAGCGGTTGTTCTTGGAACCGAGGATAGCGGCGATGCCGCCGATAATCACAGCGCCGGCAATAACGTCGCCTGCATCGATGCCATTGTCATGGCGATCACGGGCAAAGGCCGGTGCGGCGGAAGTCACTGCCATCGCGCCTGCGGCGATGGTTCCAGCAAGTGCTTTGGTAATGGGCTTCATGGGAAGTTCCTCTTTCAAAACCGGAACGGGATTGCTCCGGCTATGAAAGAGGTTCTAGGCGATTCGCCTTGAGCCAAGACTGAATTGCTCTTGCAGCCTTTGTTCAGAAAAGGCGTTACTTTTCTGAACAAAGGCTAAGCACTTATTTTTCCATCTTTTTCAGGTCCAAACCGGTCCAATGAGCGAGGAATGCACCGACATCGGCGGCTTCCTCGATGGCCTTGTCAGTCGGCTTTCCTGAACCGTGCCCTGCCCGTGTTTCAATCCGTATCAGATGCGGCTTGTCGCCAATATCGGCCGCCTGCAGCGCCGCTGCATATTTGAAGCTATGCCCCGGCACCACTCGGTCATCGGTATCCGCGGTGGTGGTCAGGATCGCGGGATATTCCACCCCGTCCTTCACATTGTGATAGGGCGAGTAGGTCAGCAGCAGATTGAAATCTTCCTCCCGGTCCGGATAGCCGTAATCATCGACCCAGTACCGGCCCGCCGTGAAGCGATCAAAGCGCAGCATATCCATCACACCGACGGCCGGATGCGCCGCATCGACCAGATCGGGGCGCTGGTTGGCAACCGCGCCGACCAGCAGGCCGCCATTCGAGCCGCCCTCGATCGCAAGACCGTCAGGCGTGGTGATGCCATTGGCTTTCAGATATTCGCCCGCTGCGATAAAATCATCAAACACGTTCTGCTTGTTCTGGCGGCGTCCGCCATCGTGCCACGCCTTGCCATATTCGCCGCCACCGCGAATATTGGCGAGCACATAGGCGCCGCCAGCATCAAGCCATGCGATCCGCGAAGGGTTGAACCCGGGCGTCAGCGAGATGTTGAACCCGCCATAACCATAAAGAAGCGTCGGCACGGCCTTGCCAGCTGCAGCAATATCGGCGCGGCGGACAAGGAACATCGGAACCTTGGTGCCATCCTTGGATGCGTAGAATTTCTGTTCGACGGTGTAATCGTCCGGATTGAACGCCACTTCGGGCTGCGCCCAGATGTCGCTTTCGCCGCTGGCCAGATCATATTTGTAGATCGTGGTCGGGCGATTGAAGCTGGAATAGAAGTAGAAGACTTCGCTGTCGTCAGCATCGCCGCCAAATCCGCCTGCGCTGCCAATGCCGGGCAGCTCCACGCGGCGGATCATGGTTCCGTCCAGATCATGCACGGTCACTTCGCTTTTCGCATCGACCAGATATTCGGTGATGAGCTTGCCGCCAACCATCTGCACATTATCGAGTTTCATTTCCCGCTCAGCGATGATGACCTCGCGTTCCAGATCGTCGCTGGTGATGTCGATAGCCACAACCTGCTGCAGCGGAGCGCCTTCATTGGTTACAAAGAAAAAGCGTGAGCCGACATTGCCGATATAGCTGAAATTGCTTTCAAAGCCGGGGATGATGACGCGCGGTGTACGCTCGGCGCTTTCCAGATCGACCAGCGCGATTTCATACCGGTCATCGGTGCCGCTGGATGATGTGGTGATCAGATAACGCCCATCATCGCTGACCTGCCCCACATTGTTCAATTCCGGCCGGTCTGGCGTTTCGAACACCACCACATCGTCGCTTTGCGGCGTGCCAAGTTTGTGGAAGTACACCTTCTGGTTGGTGTTCAGAGCCTGAAAAGTCTCGCCTTCTTCAACCACAGGAAAGCGGCTGTAGTAAAAGCCGGAACCATCCTTGGCCCATTCCAGCGCCGAGAATTTGATCCATTCAACCTTGTCATCCAGAACTTCGCCGGTGGCAACATCGAGCACCCGGGCGGTCCGCCAGTCGCTGCCGCCATCCTGGATGCCGTAGAGTATCTTGGAGCCATCCTGCGTCGGCACCCAGCCCGCCAGCGCTGTCGCGCCATCCTCTGCCCAGGCGTTGGGATCAATCAGAACTCGCGGCTCGCCATTCAGGCCGTCACGGACGTAAAGCACCGACTGGTTCTGCAACCCGTCATTGCGGGTGTAGAAATACTTGCCGCCCTTTTCGGTCGGCAGGCCGAAACGTTCGTAATCATACAGTTCCTTGATCCGCGCTTCATAGGCTTCGCGGCCCGGCAGCTTGGCCAGATAGTCAGCGGTAAACTCGCTCTGGGCCTTCACCCATGCTGCAACATCTGTATCGACACGCACATCATTTTCGAGCCAGCGATAGGGGTCGGCCACTTCCTTGCCGAAAATCGTTTCCACCACATCGCCTTTGGCAGTTTCCGGATAGGGGCCGGCATCATGGGCTGCGAGCGGCGTGGAAATAGCAACAGCCGCAGCCGAAGCTGCCAGCAGGGTTGTGCGCAATGTCATGGTTCTCTCCGAAGGGAATTGTTCTGCTGAGTATTTAGGTTGGCAAGCGCGGTTTTCCAGCGCGCTACGGGTTACTTTTCAAGAGCCGCCAACACGTCGCGGGTAAAGGCGGCAATGTCGAAGCGCGCTCCAACCGGATCTTCTCCGCGCCGGACAATCACGACATTGCGGCTCGGGACAATCACAATATGCTGCCCGCGATTGCCAAGCGC
>JAHDDJ010000532.1 GCA_020629385.1 Erythrobacter sp. | reverse complement strand
CCCTGCAAACGGGCCAGGCTTTTACCACCCCTGACAACCTCTTCGCCAAAATCACCGATGATCAGACCGCCGAGTGGACTGAGAAATTTGCGGGAAAAAAATCAGGATGAATCGGCGATTGCCAAAACCTACTGGTCAATCAACGGAGCGACTCGTTCAAATCTGTTAGAAGATGTAGGAGCAGACGCAATCCTGTCTCGCTCAGATCTAAAGTCCACGAGCCCAACCGATAACTTCGCTTCTACTTCGACGTCGAGAGACGGTTGCAGCCGGTCCGCCTGAAATTGGAAGTCGGATACGAAGTCTACATACAAAGCGCCAAGCTCTGGCATATGATTGAGGAAATGCGGCAATTCAGCGAAGTTCCAGCCAATTTGTCTTTCGTCATACGGCCTTGAATTCGTTGACCAAGGATTTGCCACATGTCGGATGTTTAGAACGGAATGTCTCACATTAAGAAAATCAACGAAATCTATCTCCTCGTCGAAGCTGTAATGAGCAATTTGACTAGAGAAACGGATCGTTCCCGAACTAACCTCAAAGAATTGCGCGAACGCACATGCCTCCAAATGAATGGAAAGTGCGACGAATGAGCCAGAGTAATTATCGGGGACTGCAGGTAGCGCAATTTCGACGGTATTATTTCGAACGATCGGACGGAGCCAAAGGGTCTCTGGCTGTTCCAGCTGATGCGTGTATCGATGATTTAGTCGTGCGCCTCCCAGATAGGGACTGAATTCGTCGTAACGCTGAAAGCCCGCCAAAAAATCTTCGGTAATTGCCACAGGGCGGGTCATGTTCGGATAGACATCAATCGTAATTGGCCACAGGGGAGCATCGCAAGAATGACGCTCGCTGGGATCGCTCGCATCCCGAACAATACCGACCCCGTATTGCGCCTCAATTAGGACTTCAGCGGCGGTCCCTGCGCCGGGCAAAATCGATAGCAAAGCAATTGCAAAGCTCTTCTGCATGAAAGCCACCATTAAGAGTTTTTCAGAACGTGCCCGACCATTGCGCCATTTATATGGCCTAATAGAACCGTGTTCCCTCGAACACTTCACGGCTAGCCCGCCATCACCCAGCATGCTAATTTCCTGCAACAACAAATATTCAACAGG
>JAHDDJ010000531.1 GCA_020629385.1 Erythrobacter sp. | reverse complement strand
TAATTTTTTCCGATGAAGAAAACAATCAGCCTACGCGGTATGTGCTGCAAAGCCTTCCCACTGAACCCGGGGTTACCGTAGAACTTAACGGAGTTGCCTTGTCGGTTAACGACAACTTCACCCAGGCCGAATTAACCGCTGGCCTTGTCACCATTAATGCCACACAAGCACCGGTTTTACAAAGTGCAAGTGATGGCTTGACGTTATTCGCCGAAGTAGACGATGGCACAGTCACGAATTCCGCCACGCTGGCAATTCAATTTAACAAAGTCGAAGATGCACCAACGCTTACAACCTCTGGCAGCGTGATTGTGGTCGAGAACCAAAGCACCGTGCTTCAGGCATCTCAGCTTACGTTCGCGGATGCGGACGGTGACGCTATTGCGTATTACCGTATTGACTCACCCATTCTGACCGACGGTTTTAGCGTGCAGCGTGATGGTGAAGACTTAACCGTTGGTGATACCTTCACCCAGGAAGAGCTCGACAACGGCAATATACGCATCGTATCTGATGGAACGGATTTAGACACCAGCCAGTCAGAGTCCCTGTTCATTCGTGCGTTTGCCGACAACAACATCGCATCCAACGCAGCACCACTCAGCGTTCAGTTGCAACCAGAAGATGATGCACCCGTCTTAACGTCACCCAATGGAGTGCGCGCGTTTGAGAACTTTGTAACACCGGTACTGAGCTCAGCATTAAACGTTAGCGATGAAGAAGGTAATCCTCCAACCACGTATACCGTATTGACCTCCTTACCTGACAATATCGGGCAGCTCATGTTGTTGGGCGAAGCGATGAGCACGGGCGATACTTTTACCCAAGCGGATTTAGATGCTGGGAGCGTCCGCATCGATTTGGAAGACCTGGATATCACCGAGGCAATGACCGCCGAGATAGTGTTAGAGGTAGAAGCTGGTGGCCTGTCGTCAGCACCACACACGGTTGAAGTGAGCATCTCGCCAATGAACGATGCGCCATTGCTTACCAACCCGATTACACTGACCACAATCAGTCAGGATTTGCCAGCCACACTACCACCGCAAGCGTTTACTGATTCGGACGGGGACAACATCACCTACTCCGCCGGGATCGTGAACGAGGGCACATCGGTGGTGGAGCCCCTA
>JAHDDJ010000530.1 GCA_020629385.1 Erythrobacter sp. | reverse complement strand
GCCAAGCCGGAGTGACCCCTCCGCCCGGGAGTGACCAGCGTTAGACCATAAAGCTTTCGCCGCAGCCACAGGCGCCCTTGGCATTGGGATTTTCGAAGGTGAACCCTGCCGTAAAGTCGTCTTCCACCCAGTCCATCACGCTGCCAACCAGATAGAGCACGCTTGCGCCATCGATATAGAACGTGCCGCCCGGCGTTTCGATTTTCTCGTCAAATTTCGCTTCTTCTGTGACGTAATCGACCGAATAGGCAAGGCCCGAGCAGCCGCGACGGGGGGTCGACAGTTTCACGCCGATCGCATCATCGGGCGCTTTGGACATCAGCTCGGCAATACGCGTTTCAGCGCCCTTCGTGAGGGTGACGGCAGCGGGAATCTGGCGGGTGGTTGTCTCGGTCATAGCATTCCCAGCTCCAATCGTGCCTCGTCGCTCATCTTTTGGGGATCCCATGGCGGATCCCATACCAGATTGACTTCGGCATCACGAACCCCGGGCACGCTGGCAGCGCGCAATTCAACTTCGGCGGGCATGGATTCGGCGACAGGGCAATGCGGTGTGGTCAGCGTCATGGTCACTACCACATCGCTCTCGTCATCGACCTCCACCCCGTAAATCAGGCCCAGATCGTAGATATTGACCGGAATCTCCGGATCGTAAATCTCTTTCAGCGCAGCAATCACTGCGTCATGCAATTCACCGCCGGGTGCACCGGGCGCGACCTGTTCGGGCTTTTTCTGCAGAAAGCCCTCGAGATAATCCCGCTTGCGCTCCAGCTTTTCAGCGGGTGTTTCAGGCGTTTCTTCGGTTTCTACGGCATCATCAACACGCGCACGCTTGGGCGGGCTGACAGCAGCCACTTCCTCGACAGCAATTTCGCGTTTTGTCTCTGTGTTCCCGGTCATTGGCCGAAAATCCTCTTGGTTCTCTCGATACCGCGCAGCAAGGCGTCGATATCGCTTTCATCACTATATAAGCCAAAACTGGCGCGGGCTGTTGCCGGTACGCCCAGATGTTTCATCAAAGGCTGGGCGCAGTGATGGCCTGCCCGGATGGCGACATTCTCTTCATCCAATATGGTGCCCAGATCGTGCGGGTGAACCCCCTCCATCGCGAAGGAGACAATACCGGCGGATTTTT
>JAHDDJ010000103.1 GCA_020629385.1 Erythrobacter sp. | reverse complement strand
TGACTTTTAATCAGTAGGTCGCTGGTTCGAACCCAGCAGGGCTCACCACCTTTTTCTTTACATTGCAGCAATTATCGACGGTGTTGCGTATATTGCGATTCAGCGGAAACCGGCGGACGTTCACAGTCTGTTTATGCTGGTAATTTCTTGTAACCGGACCTGTTCAAATCCTGTTTTGCGGCGCATGGTATTGTTGCATGCGTTATCTATTGCGCTGGAAAAGACGGGCAGGGGTTTATGAGTACGGTGTTGCGAAGAATAGCAAGCGGATTTTTGGCACTGGTGCTGGTGTGGCCATCCATGTCGCTGGCTAACGATCATGATCCGATGACGTATCAGGTAAAGCAGGGCGACACGCTGTATCGCCTGAGTGATGCCTATTTGCGCGAAGGCCGGAAGGCGACTGCCGAATTGTCGCGCATCAACAACATCCGCAATCCAAACGCAATTCCGGTTGGAAAGACCCTGAACATTCCGCGCTCTTTGCTCAAATACGAAACGGTTGCGTTCCGCATCAGCAATGTCGCCGGCCCGGTCGAGATTGCTGGCGAGGCGGCAAGCAAGGGTCGTGTCCTGCGGGAAGGTGAGCGGATCGTCACTGGTAAGTCGGGCTTCGTGACTTTTACGGCAGCGAATGGCGGGGTGGTTTCGATCCCGTCGAATTCCAATCTGCGCCTTCTGACCGCGCGCCGCTACGCCTTGGGCGACACTCTGGATGTCGATTTTCAGGTCGTGAAAGGCCGGAGTGTCATTCGCGCCCCGAAATTGCAGGGGCAGGAACGGTATCGTCTGCGTACGCCGAATGCGGTTACGGCGGTTCGCGGAACGGTTTTCCGCGTCGGACATGATGAAGAGCGCGGCGTCAGTACATCCGAAGTTGTCGAGGGAAGGGTTGCTGTTGCCGACGATGCCAAGGAGAACCTTGCTGACGCAGGTTTCGGACTGGCAGCGACGCCTGATGGAGTAGGCGAGGTCGAAGAACTGCTTTCTGCACCTGTGCTGGCAGCAGGCAATGCCATGCAAACCAAAGAACAGCTGGGCTTTTCCGTCACAGGCATTTCAGGGGCGGTTGCATATCGTACACAAGTAGCGACCGAGGCGGGGTTCCTCGATATTGTTGATGAAGCATATACAACCGATGGCCAGTCGACTTTTGCTTCGCTGCCGAATGGCACATATTTCATTCGGACGCGCGCAGTTGCCGAAAGCGGCCTGGAAGGCCTTTCAGAAGTGGAAACTTTCCGCAGGAAGCGTGTGGGTGTGACCGCAACCGCTGGCCCATCCCCACTGGAAGACGGGTTCAAATTTGCATGGACGGGCGAAGGTGAAGGAAACACCAGCTTTGCTTTTCAGCTTTGGCGTGATGGTCAGGAAGGCACCTTGCTTGCCGATGAAATCGGTTTGACAGATACTGCAATGGTCATTGTCGGTATGGAGCCGGGCGTGTACCACTGGCGGGTTGCCGCGCAGCAGCTGGACGAAGGCGAGGTCGTCAAGGTGTGGGCGCCCAGCCAGAAGCTGACAATCTCGGAATGATCGCCAGCTAAACAGCCCGTGCCGGAGTACGCATGTCGCGTAATCGACTGATTGTTGAATGGTGTCTGCTGCTTGCAGGCGCGTGTGCTTTCGCCTTGTGGAGCCTTTATGCCGGGGCGACCAGCCGGGTCGATAACCGCTTGCTCGACTGGGCTATGTATAGCACCGGTGCAGACGCTTCGCCCGACATTGTCATCGCCGAGATTGACGATCAAAGCCTTGCAGAGCTTGGTTCCTGGCCGTGGGATCGGCGCGTGCATGCAGAGGTGATCGACCAGCTTGATGCGGCCGGTGCAAAGCAAACGATTTATGATGTGCTGTTCGTCGAGCCGACAACCGCAGAATCCGACATCCGCTTGGCGCAAAGCATAGCCAATGCGGGCAATGTTGTGCTGCCGCACAGTTTCGGAGCCGATGCAAATGGTGAGGTAACCCCTCTCTATCCGATTGCAGACATTGCAGAACATGCACAGGCTATAGGTCACGTCGGCGCGGAACCTGACGCAGACGGTCTGTTGCGGCGGTTTGCGCTGGAATTGATGGATGACACATCCCGATATCCGCAAATGACCCTTGCTGCCGTCGAGATGGCGGATCCGGAGAATGCTGCCGCAGTTGTTGAGACTGCAAAAGATGGATACGGGTGGGCAGCCATCCCGTTCAGGTCCGGTGAAGACTTCACCAGAGTTTCTGTCGCCAATATTGTGAACGGCGCAACACCAGCAGCGGTTCTGGCAGGTAAGACCGTCCTTGTCGGAGCGAGCGCGCAAGGCATGGGGGACCGTTATTCGGTTCCTGCGGGTTCGGTCAGCTTGATGACGGGTGTGGAAACGCAAGCCAATCTGCTGAATGCCATTCAGGAGAACAGCTTTGTGAGACAAGCAGGCTTCCCGCTGATGGCGGGCCTCATCTGCTTTGTGATCTTCCTGCAATTTGCCGCATTCTGGCTGCTGAGCGCGCGTGCAAGTTTGGTCGCCAGCTTGCTATTGCTTGTTATAGTTTCCGTCACAAGCCTCGCGATGGTGCCTATCGCGCATATCTGGTTTGCACCGGGCTCGCTGCTTTTGGCGCTGGTCCTCGCCTATCCCTTGTGGAACTGGCGCCGCCTGACTGCCGTCAGCGAATTTCTGGAGACTGAGGCAGCGAGATTGTCCGGTTTTGGAACCAGCAAACAGGAGGATAGCGGATTTGACGTAATCGCTCGCCAGGTCGCCCGGATGCGCCGCCTGGTGAAAGAGGTTTCCGGCGGTCTGGAGTTCATGCGCGATGTTATTGATGCTGCGCCTGATCCGGTGGTCGTACTGGACGATCACGGCCATGTCGAAATGTGGAATGGCAAAGCTGCAGCGCTGTTCGGCGACTGGGATTTGCAGGAACGCCCACATTTCCGGGAACTCTTTCTGAGCGATGCCCTGACGTTGAATGCTGATGCGGGTGAGGTGGAAACAGCCGACGGACGGACCTATTTGCTGGCGAAAGGGCCGTTATCGCAATCCTCGCGCATAGAGGGTGGCGAAGTGCTCGCATTGCGTGATATTACCGATTCACGCATTCAGGAAAATGAACGGCGCGAGATGCTGGAGTTCCTGTCTCACGATATTCGATCGCCGCAAGTTGCCATTATCGGCCTGGCCAACAAGTCGACGGACGACATTGAGGAAGCCGACCGTTTGGTCAGGATCGAAAAGCAGGCGAACCGTGCGCTGAAACTTGCTGATGATTTTGTGCAATTGGCGCGGCTGGAGCAGGCCCCGATCCAGCGCGAAGATGCCGATTTGGTGTCGCTGATGCAGGAGGCGTGCGATCGTGCGTATATGACTGCGAAGAAGAAAGGCATTGTGGTCACACAGAGTTTCTCTGAAGAGCCGTTTTTCGCGGTAGTCGATGCATCCCTTATGGCACGTATCTTCGACAATTTGCTGGGCAACGCGATCAAGTTTTCGCCGGAGAAATCGGCGATCGCTTTCAAGCTCAGTGAGGCAGGCAGCGGGCAGGCCCTGATAGAGCTATCCGATGAAGGGCCGGGGCTGCCACCGGAACGCGCTGCGGATCCGTTCGCGCGCTTTGGCGCACACGACAGCAAGGCAGGGCCGAGCGTCGGGTTGGGGCTCGCTTTTGTCGAGAAAGCCGTCAAGAAGCACGATGGCACTATCGAAGTCTGGTCTGAAAAAGGGTTGGGAACAACGTTCCGTATTATATTGCCGACAGGGGTCTAATGCTGGGGCCTGACCTTTAGGCTCCGCCTTTACCCATCGCATCAGCCACCAGCCGTTCTGCCATACGGTCATAATCGGCGGCTTCGAAGCCGCAGTCTATTATCTCGCCGGTGCCGCGATATTGGATAGCACCGCTACTACGTTCGGTAATGACAAGTGTGCCGCGCAATGTCTTCGCTTCGCATTTATCCAGCCAATGCTGCTTGCGTGGCTCGGAATTCCAATCAACCTCCGATGTATCCTTGGCCAGGCCTAGCTGTGCAGGGCGCTCCGTCGCCACGATTTCGGCGAGCAATGGTGCACCCGGTGCTATAGTAAGCGAATGCCGTGCCATGGCCTTGGCAAACGCGGCCTGTATCAAATTTTGCTGTGCGCTCCCATCCGCCATCTCGACAAGACTGATGGTTGATTCAGCTGCAACCGGTTGTCCGGTAGACTGGATTGCAAGAGGCTGTTTCACCGCGCAGGCGGAAAGCGACGTCGTTCCGACCAGCAATGCGGCTAGTAGACTTGTTCTCGACAATGATGAAAAAGCGAACCGATTCTTAGCCGTCATTGAATGCATCTAGCCTGTATCCGAAACCGAATACAGTCTGGATTGCAAATCCGTTCTCCGGACGCAAGGCCAGTTTCGATCTTACCCGCGACACATGCATATCCAGCGTGCGGGAATCGAGGTCCGATGTATCGCCCCAAACATGCAGCAGGATGTATTTACGCGACAAAGGCCGGTTGAGATTGTCGAAAAATAGCGCTGCAACTTTGAATTCTTTGGCAGTCAGCTTCACCGGCTCTTCATCAACGGTTATCGTTTCGCGAAGATTGTCGAGCTGGTACCGGCCAAAAGTGACAAAGCGTTCCTCATTGGGTGTCATCCGCTGGCGGGCAGCTGCCTCGATCCGCGCTTTGATGACTTCGCTGCTTTCCGGCTTGATGATGAAATCGCTCGCACCCTGTTCCAATCCGCGCACAACGTCCGCCTTGTCCGATCGTGCCGTGATCAGAATGAAGGAGGGCGGGTTGGGCAAAGCTTCTTTGGCCCAAGCCATAACGTCCAGACCTGTTGCCTGCGGCATATTCCAGTCAAGCAGTACGATGTCATATGTCTCGCGCTTGAGCGATACGATCAGATCCTGCCCGTTGGTGAACTGGTCAAAAGTGTGGCCCGCCGATCTCAGGCAATCGGTGATCTGCTCCAGAATTTCCGGATCGTCATCAGCCAAGGCTACATGCATAAGGTTGCTCCCCATCATTCCCAATAGCACGTCCTCGCTATTGAGTATTATGCATCAAAGCTAGCATGTGCAAATTCCGGAGGGCAGATGTAAAATCGCTCTGGAGGCTCGTGTATACAAGCTTTTACATGATGATACGGTGTACCGTGTCGTTCCCCTTCTGCCGGTTTGTACAACAATTGGGCGTGACAAGTCGGGGTGTTGCAGGGCAGGGGGAGGCATGATCGAACTTCTTGCCGGCGGCGCCCATTCCGTAGTTGACGTGATCCAGCCAGCGATAATTCTGCTTGGTTTGGGGATTTTGGCAGCACTCTGCGCCAGAGTTCTGCGGCTGAATCCTATTGTCGGATATATCGTATTGGGGGTCATTTTGACCTTCGCAGGGCAGGCAGAAACCTTCGAGGGACCCGTCGTGGCAGCACTTGCTGAAGCGGGTGTGATGTTCCTGCTGTTCAACCTCGGCCTCCACTTCTCCTTGTCGAAAATCCGCGAAGAAGCACGCAACATTTTCGGTTTCGGCGCGCTGCAAATGCTGATTGCCGGTGGCGGGTTTACTGGCCTTGGCTTGCTGTTCGGCTTGCCGCCGCTTGCCGCAATTCTGGGCGGGTTTGCGCTGGGTCTTTCCTCGACCGCAGTCGTGCTGGGAGTGGTCCGCGAACGCAATCAGGAGGATTGCCCGGTCGGGCGAGCGTCGCAATCGATCCTGATTTTCCAGGACATTGCCGCGATCATGCTGCTGGTTGTCGCGGGCAGCTTGGGCACGGGAGAAGCGCTGGGCGCTTCGCTGGGTTATGCGGTACTCAAGGCGCTTGGCGCGTTTGTGATTGCAGTTGTATTCGCCCGCTATCTGACCGAGCCTCTGTTTCGCATAGTCACGCGGATCGACAGCAGTGAAGTGCTTACTGCTACAGCCTTGTTTATCGCTCTGGCTGCCGGATGGCTGACGGGATTGGCAGGCTTGTCGCTCACGCTGGGCGCATTTCTGGGCGGCATGGCGCTGGCGGACTCACGCTATCGCCTGTTGGTGCAAACCGAAGTGGAGGCATTTCGCGGATTGTTTCTCAGCTTCTTCTTCATGACTGTCGGGTTGTCGCTCGATCCATCTGTGATCCGTGATCAATGGCACCTGATCCTGATCGCAACGCTCGCCCTTGTTGTCCTGAAATGCAGCTTCAATATTGCGGCCGGGTTGGCCAACCGTTGGTCGGTTCCAGGGTCTATTCAGCTAGGCTTCTTGCTGGGGCAGGGTTCCGAATTTGCGCTAGTGCTGTTTTCGCTACCAGCGGTTGCCGCTTTGTTGGGAGCAGAGGCGTTGGCAATTGTCGTTTCGGCTATTGCTGTGAGTATGGCATTGACCCCGGCTATCTCCAATGTCGGGCGCTCGCTCGCCGGCAAGCTGCGGCAAGGTCCGCCGGATGAAAAGATGGATGCCGACAAGGCACCAATACTCGTAGTCAATCTTGGTCAAACCGGACGCCTTGTGGCCGACCGTCTGGATGATGCAGGAATTCATTATCTCGCAGTCGAGTATGATCGCGAGCGTTTCGAGCGGGCGCTGGCCGATGGCTATCCTGTGCAATTCGGTCCGGTTGGCGATCCACGCAGTTGGCAGGCTCTGGCTATATCAGAGCGCAAAGGCGTCGTCGTGACGCAGGGGTCGATGGACCGTATCCGCGAGATCGGACCCCTGATCCGCGACCATGCGCCCGAAATTCAGCGGATCATTGCGGTCGACGGGATGGAAGAAGACCCCGAGATTGACGACGACCGCACCATTTTCATTGATACCGCCAAAACAGACGGCATCGAACATGTTGCTGACGAGGTGCGTGCACTGATGGGTATGGAACGACACCTGCATGAAGCTGGCGAAGCTGCCGATAAGGAAGCCGCCTGATGCATTTGGGGGTCTGCTATTATCCCGAACACTGGCCGGAAGACATCTGGGCCGATGACGC
>JAHDDJ010000529.1 GCA_020629385.1 Erythrobacter sp. | reverse complement strand
CCTCGGTCGGGCGCTCATCGTCCGTATGCCGTACCATCATTGACCGCGAGGCAGAGTACAACACGCCCCCCGCGCCACCAATACAAGCGCCGCAGACAAAGAAAATGATGTCCGGCAGTTGTGAGCCTTCGGCAATTGGGATGAACAAGATCGTCTCGCGGTTCATCAAGACAATCAATGTACTCACCGCCATCAGCACAAAAATCGCGGTCTTGATGACCGGCTTGGGGCCAAAACGTTGATCTGCACGACCGCCTATATAGGTCACGACTGCCGCCATCACGGCGCTGATGATCCCAAAGATAATGATGTTGCCAATCGACCACCCAAGGACAAGACGCGCATAGACACCGCCCGTTGCATACAGCGCATTCAACCCGTCTCGATAGAACATTCCAGCGACCAAAAAGTTGAACAGGCTTTTGCGTTTGTAGACCGCCTTTAAGGTGTTCGCCAAAGAGCTGAGAGCCTGTCCCACACTTATTTTATCGGCGGCTGCAACCGGGGTGTCTTTTACCCAAATTAGGAACGGTACAATAAACACAATGAACCAAAGCGCGATGAACGGCCCGCCCGCCCGGGTGCCTTCCTTTTGGGACGGGTCCAGTCCAAGGATTGGCTGGAGCCCTGCAATCGTGGACCCATCATCACCAAACTCAACGAAAAACGCGGCCATGATAAACAGCGCTACGACGCCGCCCCAATATCCCAAAGACGCTGCAGAACCAGATATGCGGCCAACCTCTTTGTCCGTACCCAGGGATGGCAAGATGGCATTTACAAAATTCAGCGCCGATTCTGATGCGATAAAGCCGATGTAAAAGACAACCAGCATCAAATAGAGATTTCGGCCGTCTGGGTATAAGTACCACAGCGACGTCGAGCAAATTACGTAGATAACCGAAAAAAGGATGATCCACGGTTTCTTTTTGCCTGAATTGTCCGCATAGGCCCCGAGTACCGGAGCACTGACCGCGATGAACAGCCCTGCAATGGTCTGAGCAAGAAGCCAGACTGATTGCGCTTGCGCATCCGCTGCTTCTTTGTCCAACCCTTCTGACATAAAGACGTCTGCCGCCACACCGGCAAAATATGGCCCAAATACAAAGGTCAGCCCCAGCGTGTAGAACGGCTGTTG
>JAHDDJ010000102.1 GCA_020629385.1 Erythrobacter sp. | reverse complement strand
GCCAGACTCGACCCGATCGAATGGCCGCCCTCCATGCCCAAAAGCGAGGCAATCCGTCCGCGTTTCATGGCACGCTCGACATCTTTTGAATCCAGCGCCAGCGCCAGATCATCCGGATATCTAGCGATCAGCCGTTTGGTCACATCGATCTGTTCGACAACTGCCTGCACCGCCTGCGGTTCGCTGAGCGAAGCAGACACATAGACCGACCACCACTGCGCACCCACTTTGCCGGCCTTCAAGCGACTGAGGTCGGTATGCATCGTCCGGCCAGAGGAATGTTCCGGACCGGTATCTGTCGTATCTTCGAAGTCGAAATCACCGATCACATTGCGAAACCTGCCGCGCAGCTGGATCGGTACATCATTATGCCCGTCCCAGATGGGCGAGGCTTCCAGTGCCGCGGCTGCAACCTCTTCCGGAGTATCCGCCAGTGCTGGACTGGCGAACAGGGCTACAAGGGGAAGCAATGCAAGCTTTTTCATTTACGGTCTCCGGATTGCGAGCCTATGCTGGTTGCAGGCAGTTGTAGCGCAATCGCGTCAACTGGAAAGAGGGGCCAGATCATGTTCAAGACAATTCTGTTATGGGTGCTTGCCATCTTCTACGCGGCAGCGGGATATTTCCATATCGTCGCGCCCAAGGGGTTTTTGACTATCACACCGGATTGGGTGCCCTTCCCCGAAGCCGTGATTTTCTGGACAGGTATTGCCGAGATCGCGGGCGCCATCGGGCTGGTGCAGCCATGGTCACCGCAACTGCGCAAGGCCGCGGGTATCGGGCTTGCACTGTACGCGCTGTGCGTATGGCCAGCGAATATCAATCATTTTGCGATGGATATGGCGAGAGCGGATGGCGGTTTGGGCCTGTCCTATCATGTCCCGCGCATGATAGCGCAGCCTGTATTGATCTGGCTTGCGCTGTGGGTAAGCGGAACGACCAACTGGCCGTTCCGCCCCAAAGTCTGATCCGACTTAGCTGAGGTGCTTGGAAACAGCAGCCGTCATCTTGAACATGGAAATCTGGTCTTTGCCGATTACCGCGCCAAGTTTCGCATCAGGATTGATCTGACGCTTGTCCTTGCTGTCCTGCAGGCCATTCGCCTTGATGTATTCCCAGACTTTCGAAGTAACCTGAGCGCGGGTCATTGGGCCCTTGCCGATTACATTCTCGAGATCACCCGACAGAGTTACAGGTTTCTGAAGTGCGTTGTTTTTACCAGCCATGTTCGATCCTTTCATAGATTGGCTTATTAAATTCAGTCGAAGGATTCATCATCCTCGTCCCATTCATCGTCACCCTCCTCGCGCTTATAGGTGCCCGTCAGCACCGAAGCGGCAACGACATGGCCTTCCATCGATGCTGTTACATCGGCGAAACTTGCGCCGGGCATCAGTGTCAAAGGAAGGTCCAGCGCGAAGATCTGGAAAATATATTGGTGCGCATCATCCTCATGCGGAGGAGCAGGCAGCAACCATTCTGAGTTCTTTTGGGAATTCTTGCCAACGCGCGGCGGTACCTCGCCTTCGAGCAGCATGCCCTTCTGTCCCGGCAGGCCCCATACGGACCAGTGGCATGTCAGCACATCGCCATGTGTGTCGGCATCCTCGACCAGGATCACAATTTCCTGCGAACCGGGAGGCGGCGCATTCCATTCCAGCGGCGGAGCGACGGCATCTTCTTCATCTGCCGTGAAGCAGGGATCCAGCCCTTCACCATTGCCGAATGCCGGACTGGAAAGCTTGAAACCACCACGCCCGAAACTCTTCTCGTCGGCAAATCGGGCAATGGCCAATTTCGCATGACCGGCATGCGGATTGATCAAGGCACCACCAAGCCAGGCGGGAATGTCAGCGGACATGGTATTCTCTCTCCTTAGATTTTCGACGTTAGGCCCCTTCCTCGATGGCTGCGAGGCTGGGCCAGCCTAAATTGTGTGAATATTGCGGGTTTTCCACCGCTCCGACGCGGATTCTTCGAAAAATTGGACAAATTTACGGATAGGACACTTAATTTTACGCCTTTGCACGCTTGCCCAGCCAAGGTTCAGGCGGCATTCTTATGGCTGAAACAAGTCGCTCACGCGGGGGTGGGACAGGCTTAGGAGCAATATATGGGTATCGGTCGCAACATTCTCAGTGCAACATTGGCATTCTCTTTAGTTGCCTGCGGAGGTGGCGACAGCAGCCCGCCGCCAACCAACGGACCCAATCCTCCGCCGACAAATTCCACTTGCTCGCTATCGAACAGACAAGATTTTGCGCTGGCTGTTCTGGATGAGTGGTACCTGTTCCCGGACCTGATTGATCGCACCGTTAACAAAGCAAGCCACTCCACAGTTCAATCCTATCTTGATGCCTTGGTCGCGCCTGCGCGGGCGCAGAACAAGGATAAGGGTTTCACCTTCATTACATCGATTCAGGAAGAGAATGAGCTGATCAATAGCGGCTCCAGCGCAGGCTTCGGAATACGGCTTGCCTATGACACTGCCGCGAACCGCGTTTTTGTCATCGAAGCATTCGAAAATGCTCCGGCCTTCCCGCAGGGCTTCGATCGCGGCACTGAACTGATTTCGGTCGGCACCAGCCCGTCAACGCTGGAATCAATCGCGACAATCATGGCCAGTGAAGGGCCGCAAGGCGTGGTCAATCGCCTTGGGTCGTCCGATCCAGGCGTGCAGCGAACTTTCGTTATCCGGCAGCAGAACTCCACCGAAAGCCAGGTCACCGTAACAAAAGCAGATTATTCGCTAGATGCGGTTTCGGATCGCTACGGCGCACAAGTGATTGATGATGGCGGCAAAAAAGTCGGTTATCTGAATCTGCGTACCTTTATTGTCAGCTCAGCAGAAACCGATCTGCGCAATGCGTTTCAGGAATTCCGCAATGAAGGCGTAACGGAAATCATTCTGGATTTCCGCTACAATGGGGGTGGTCTTGTACGCATCGCCGAATTGATGGGCGACCTGATGGGGCAGAACAATGTCGGCAATGTGTTTAGCCGCACGGTGTTGCGTCCCAGCAAGGCAAGTGAGAACTCGACCAGACTTTTCCGGTCTGAAGGTGCCGCCATTGAGCCGACCAAAATCGCAATCATCGGGCGTGGGGGAACGGCCTCGGCCAGTGAACTAGTTGCCAATGCCATGCTACCCTTTGTCGGCAACAACATGGCACTGGTCGGCGCCAACACTTCGGGCAAACCGGTCGGGCAATTCGGGTTCGATCTAGCTGCATGCGACGATCGCATCCGTGCAGTCACGTTCAAAACCGAGAATGCCGATGGCAATGGCGAGTATTTCGATGGTCTTGCCAGCGTGTTCCCCAACACGTGCCAGGCCGCCGATGACTTTACCCGGCAACTGGGCGATCCGGCAGAAGCATCAACCGCGCAAGCCTTGTCATTCCTGAGGAGCGGCGGCGCAGTCTGCACACCGATCACCACTGGCGGCTTCCAGGGCACGCAAAGCCTTCGTGCACGGCAGGAAATCCTCCAGCCTGAAAGCCCATCGGTCGTTCAGCGTGAAATCCCGGGATTGTATTAAGAGCAGCCCATGGCATCTGGCAAAACCCACACCAGCTTCGCCGAATTCTGGCCGTTCTACCTGCGCGAGCATAGTAAGCCGCGAACGCGCGGTCTGCATTATGTTGGCACCACGCTGGTTGTTGCAGTCGCGCTATATGCGTTGCTGACGGCGCAATGGCTATGGCTGCTTGCCATGCCGCTGGCCGGGTACTTCTTTGCGTGGATTGCGCATTTCAAGGTCGAAAGAAACCGGCCTGCGACTTTTACCTATCCGTTATGGAGCTTGGGCGCGGATTTCAAAATGTACGGCCTTTGGCTGGCCGGAAAACTTGGCCCTGAACTGGAAAAGGCCGGCGTTGAGACCGGCGCCAACGACTAAGCCGCCCCTTACAGGACAGGACAATTCCCGTCACCGAAGATACCCGCGACATGGGGCGCATCGCTGCATAGTAATCCGCCCCATTGATAGCCTTCGCGGCCATCGGGCAAGCGTATGAAGAACCAGTCATATCCGTTCATGGCAACGCCGGTATTGTTCAGCAGCGTCATTGCATCGCCCTCGCGCACGCTGGCGATCTGATCGAATTCCATACCCGGGCCCGCGCGCACTTTGCCGCCATAGGAACGCGCCTCTATGTTCAGCGCCTCGCTTTCTGCCTGTTCATCGGTTTCCTCGCCGGCGAAGCTGCAATCGACCGCGCCTGCCCCGGTTTCGAGAATTCCTTCTCCGCCTTTACTGTGGAAGATGAAACCCACACCTGCGTATTTGACACCGGACGCGGCAGTAACCTGTTCCATGGGATAGCTGTTGGAGCCGCCGCCGTGCGTTTCACTCATAGTGAGCTGGACGCTGGCCTTCGAAGGATCACGCGAAGAAATGATGACCAGAAAACTGGCGTCACCAAGTGACTCGCACACATATTGATCATCGAAAGATGCCAATGCAGGCTGTGAAAAACCAGTCAGCGCAGCGCCCATTATGGCAATGCCGGTAATCGTTTTGATCATTTCACGCCTCCTCTTCGCTAGCCGTAAAGTACCATACAAGCCAAACACCGATTGGACAGAAACGAAACGGGCGCCGCCTGCATATGCAAGCGGCGCCCGGATTCTGGAAAGGCTGATGCCTTAGCCTGGCATAACAACCGTATCGATCACGTGGATCACGCCGTTCGACGCTTCGACGTCTGTTGCTGTAACAGTGGCGCTGTTTCCGGCCGCATCGGTCAGAACAACATTTTCACCGTCCAGCTTGGCAGTCAGATCGGCGCCGTTCACAGTGGTGATCGTGTACGAACCGCCATTGACATTGATCGCCTCAACCAGTGTCGCCGCATCGGTTTTGCCCGAAACAACGTGGTAAGTCAGAATGCCGCTGAGCTTTTCCTTGTTCTCTGGCTGGGTGAGCGTTTCAACAGTGCCTTCCGGCAGTTTGGCGAATGCCGCATTGGTTGGCGCGAACACGGTCAGCGGACCTTCACCACTCAGTGTTTCACCAAGACCGGCTGCAGTCACGGCAGTCACCAGCGTCGAGAAATCTTCGTTACCTTGGGCAACTTCGACAAGCGTGCCGGCGGCTGTGGCTTCACCGGCTACCGCTGTTTCATCAGCTCCAGTTGCATCTGTATCTTCAGCTGGTGTGCCGCATGCTGCCAGAGCGAGCGCGGACGCGAGTGCGGGAATTGCGATAAGTTTCATGTGGGTGACTCCTTCAAGTCCAATGGGTTCGGCGCGACAAATGCGCCGCGTTGTGTCATCAATGCCCTGCAGGATGGTCGGTTCCGACTTTTGTAACCGCCAACCCTGTCATGGGACTGCACAAGCTACGGGAGGGACAGGCTGATGGATGCAGACAACACGAAAATCGGTGCGGCGAAAGGTTCATGCCTGTGCGGCTCGGTAACAATCAGCGCAAGCGGGCTCAAGCCGCTGGTCGATATCTGCCACTGCACCATGTGCCGCAAATGGGGCGGCGGCCCGTTTATGGGCATCAGCAGCGACAGCTTTACCATTTCCGGCGAAGAGCATATCACGCGCTACGCCTCATCCGACTGGGCAGAGCGGGCGTTCTGCAAGTCCTGCGGTACCAATCTGTGGTACCGTTTTACACCGACCGATCATCACAGCTTCCTTGCCGGATTGTTCGACCTCGAAGCACTCGAAATCGAGCAACAGATCTTTGTCGACGAGAAACCGGATTTCTATGATTTCGCGCAAAAAACTCCGATGAAAACCGGTGCGCAGATCATTGCCGAGGCTGAGGCGCAGGGTCTGTCATTCGACGACTAGGCCCTGCCTGTAAAAGCCTCAGACCGTTTCGCTTTCTTGCGCTTCAGCCATGGCGGCGGCTTCCGCCTGGCGTTTCTCGCGTTCGATCCGCACCACTTCGCGTTCCTGCTCCATCTGCAGCGCGCGGTCAGCCATTTCGCGCCATGCGGTTTCGGACCGCAGCGCCCTTTCGCGGACATTGTCCAGCGTAGCCTTGGCTGCTTCGGCAGCGGCTTCCTGGGCACGGGCGTTGTAGAATTCGTAATTCTGGCTCAATTCGTCTCTCCTGTTACTCGCTTACCGGTCCGGATGCCGCAGCGAGATGTCGCGCGGCATCCGGGTGATAAGGCGATTTATGCAGCGGAGAGGTTTACCGCCGACTGCTTGCCGTTGCGGCCCTCTTCCAAGTCATAATTTACGCGCTGTTCTTTATCGAGCGTCTGCATGCCAGCGGCATGGACAGCAGTGATATGAACAAACGCATCATCGCCGCCGTCTTCGGGCTGGATGAAACCATAGCCTTTGTCGGCGTTGAAGAATTTTACAGTACCAGTAGTCATTTTGGCGTTCCTTTCGAGAACGTATTAAAACCACGCGGCGGATTTGCCGGGCGGGTATGCATCGGGTCGTGAAATGAAAGGAAGTCGTCGCCATAATGGAACCGCTCGGCTTTTCGCCGTAGAGTTCCGGAGTCATAGTACCGAAGTCCGTCGCAAATTTCGACGTTTAGCAGTTGGGCCTTTAGCACGGCTTTGCCAAATCGCCTAATCGCTTAACCTTTCGGCGTTTTTTTGCGCCGTCCTGCTTACGGATTTTCCGGCCCGGTAAAGGGTTGGGCATCGGTCCACGCGCAGCCATTGCGCTGCTCTTCACCGATCCGCAGAGTTACTGTGAAAGGATAAGTCCGGTCGGACATCGTATCGCTGCAATCGCCCGGCGTGATCGCCATATCGAACGGCGCATTGTCCAACTTGCCGCTATAGCTGATGCCGTTCATCCCGGCGAAGCGCTTGACGGTGATCGCACTGCCCTCGGGATTTTCCGGCGTGGTGTAACGCAAGCTCTCCCCCGTGACCTCGCCGCCCCAGAACGGCTCGTTCCCGCCAAACTTCACCGTCTCCTCCGCACCGATCCCGTCATAGGGCTTGCTCTCGGCCGCCGTGATCCGGCTGTCATCACCGCTGCA
>JAHDDJ010000528.1 GCA_020629385.1 Erythrobacter sp. | reverse complement strand
TGGTCGCAGGCTCGAACCGGTAGGATGTGTGATAGGCAATCACCAGCAGCACACCCAGAGCGCGGATAGAATCCAGCCGTGCGAGACGCTGTGCGGCTGTCACGGAAGCACGCCAATCTCAAGCAGCCATGAATCAATGAACAAAGCGTTGAGGTAAGGGATGTGCGCGCCTGATGAGTTGGCATATTCCAGCCATGAGTAAAGCACGACCAGCATAAATACGCTGACACCCAATCGCAGCGGCCTACGAAAACGCGGGTCCACGACTTGGGGTAATGCTGCCCAAACATACATCGAAACAGGGAACCAATAGAGCGAAATGCGGCCCGCCGCGGCAGAGAAAAACGGCACCAATGGGATGGTCAGCATAGCAGCAAACGCCATATTGCGGAGCAGTTCCGTCGGAAACAATATCTTCCGGTATTGAGGAAGCAGGAAATAAAACAAAGCCGGAGCACCATTAATTGCCACGTGGATCAACGCCCCGCTCGATTGGACCTCCTCACCCTGCCCGCTACCATAAGCTTGGTCGTAGTAATTGGCGAAACCGGTTTGCTGGAGCAAATATAGGGCACCCAATGCGAAAATTCCGATACCGCCATATTTGACAAACTTTGGGAGCTTAAGATCAACCGCCACGAAGATTAGGAAGATAATTGCACTGGCATGGACACCCGCGCAAAGGACAATTCCAATAGTCCTGCCCACCACGCCTAACCGGTACCAATTGGCAATCAGCAACATCAACAAACCCGCTGCCAACGCCTGCCGGTTCGCGCTCATGCACACAACAACGATAAAAACAGGCGCCGCGGCCATCAGCGCCATCCATGGCTCCGGTGTACGTTTAGCATATGCAAAAACACCAAACATACCCAGTGCTGCAGCCACCAGATTTGTCATGTAGATGCCCGCGCCCGACCAAGAACCCAGCATGAGTAAAAGCGAATAAAGCGGTTCCGAAACGCTTAACGACTGGCCGAAAGAACGTGCGTTTTCTACCGCGTAGATCATTCGCAGATAGTTGTTCCAGTCCATGCCTACATTGTGGCGCAGACCGACAAATAGAACCGTAATCACAAACATAGCGACCCATATGAGCATGGATGGTCTATGCGGACGGTCCAGCGTGGCCGCTGCGG
>JAHDDJ010000101.1:2013-7000 GCA_020629385.1 Erythrobacter sp. | reverse complement strand
TGTCTGGCAGGCGCGGTCCTGGTCGAAAGCGTTTTGCTGGCTGTGGCATTGGGGCTTGTGTCCGCGCTGACGCTGTACCGCGCGCTGCTGTTCATTCACGAATTGTCGCATATTCATCGCACCGCCTTGCCCGGCTTCCGCAAGGCGTGGAACCTGCTGGTCGGCATTCCCATGCTGACTCCGTCCTTCATGTATGAGGGCGTTCACACGCTGCATCACAAGCGCACACAATACGGCACGGTGGAAGATCCGGAATACCTGCCGCTGGCATTGATGAAGCCATGGTCATTGCCGCTATTTGTTCTGATTGCATTGCTTGCACCGCCTGCATTGCTGCTGCGCTTCGGTGTGCTGGTACCTTTGGGTGCAGTGATACCGCCCATTCGCAAGCTGGTATGGGAAAGGGCTTCCGCTTTGTCGATCAACCCGGATTTCCGCCGCAAACCGCCAGAGGGCGAGTTGAAGACGCGTGTTTTCTGGCAGGAAACCTTGGGCATGCTGTGGGCGTGGGTGCTGATCGCCAGCGTGTTTCTGATCGGCTGGAAGCCGCTGCTGGTCGCGCTCGCTGTTTTCTCGTTCACTGCTGTTCTCAACCAGCTGCGCACATTGGTGGCGCATTTGTGGGAGAATGACGGAGAGCCGATGACAGTGACCGCGCAATATCTCGATAGCGTCAATGTGCCGCCTCCCGGAGTTATGGCGGAAATCTGGGCACCGGTTGGACTGCGCTATCACGCTCTGCACCACCTCATGCCATCGATGCCATATCACTCGCTGCCGGAAGCGCATCGCCGTTTGCGCGCTGCTCTTGGTGCGGGAACGACGTTTGACGGGGCGAACCATCCGGGCATGTGGAATCTGGTGGGCCGGATTGCGCGCAGCACTATGGTCAAGCGCGGTTAAGCAGGCCTCAGGGCAGGTAACGGATCATCGCGCAACGCCGTTCGCGGGGCATACCCAGCGCAACCGCGCCTTCGAGCGATTCAGCAAGGTGCGGCCGTCCCTCGAAATTCTCCACCTCGACAAATCCATGGCGGGCATAGAACGGTCCATTCCACGGTATGTCGCGGTAGGTGTTCAGCGTTATCGCCCGAAAGCCGGAATTGTGGGCATCAATTGCCAGCGCTTCGAGCAGGGCTGCACCGATCCCTTTGCCCTGAAACGCACGGCGGACACTGATTTCATTGAGATGCAATTCGCGCTTCAAGGGGCCGGCTGCGGCAAAACCGATAACCTCGTCATCCGCATGCGCAGTAAGACAATGTCCACGCGCAATCAGTTTGCAATAATCGGCGGGGCTGGTTGATGGCGGGACCGGTATACCCTGAAGCGAAGGCTCTTCGTGCAAGAGAGTTGCTGCATCTTCTTCAACCGCGTGAAAACTCTCGGCATCCCCGGCTCTAGCAAGTCGCAGCGACCAGTCGGTCATTCCTCGGTCCGGATCAGCACCGTTTCGCCAATCAGGGCAAACAGCATGAACGGGGCCCAGGCGGCGAGGAAGGGCGGGTATCCGCCAAAGCTTCCCATCGCCAGAGCGGCATTGTCGACCACGAAATAGGCAAATCCCAGAGCCATGCCGATGATTGCGCGCAGGAATAACTGGCCTGATCGGGCGAGTCCGAATGCAGCGACCGCGCCCAGCAGCGGCATCAGAAATGCCGAAAGCGGGCCTGATAGTTTGTGCCACCATTTGGCGCGTAATTCACTGGTCCGTCTCCCCACCGCCTCATAGGCATCGATCGAGTCGGACAGTTCGAAGAAGCCTTGCGTATCGGGATCAACGCTATCCAGTTCGATCTGCGCTGTGGTGAGGCCTTGGCCGACGACCATACTGTCGCTTGTTTCCGTATCGGCGGCGGTCACGTTGAAGGTCTCGACCTCCGACAGTTTCCAGCCGGGCCCCGCATAGGTGGCGCTTTTGGCGCGTACTTGCTGGGACAGGATGCCATTGGAGCCGCGCTCGTACCATGTCACATCCTCCATCCGGATATTCTCGCCTGCGCCAGTGAGGCGTGCGGCAGTGAGGATATTGGCGCCATCGGTCAGATAGACATTGGTCTTGATCCCGGCTTCTTCGGGTATCGGGCCATAATCAGCGCCTTCCCATGCCTTCAGAGTGGCCGTGGCGCGAGTGACCACGCGTTCGTTAAAGGCAAAGCTGATGGCTGATGTCACAAGGGCTGTGAGCAGCAGCGGTGCGAGAACCTGATGCGCGGACAGACCAGCCGCTTTCATGGCGATGACTTCGCTGTTTTGGTTGAGCGTCACCAGCGTAATCAGGGTCGCGAGCAGCACAGAATAGGGCAAAAATCGTGCGATCAGTTGCGGGATGCGCAGCGAGGCGTAGGTCCATAGTTCGGCCTGACCGTTACCTTCTGCCGCCAGAATTTCGCCGCTACTACCAAGCAGATCCAGCGCCATCAGTACCAGGACCAGCACCGCCAGCATCGCAACGATGCGCACGATGAACAGCTTGGCCAAATACAGCGTCAGCGTTTTGGAGGGGAAGAAATCAAGCTGCATGTTCTATTCCGCCGGAGCCATGTCCGCACCGCCAAGCGCGCGCGATTTCTTGCGGCTGAACAGCTTGCCAATGCGTTTGCCAGCTTTGGAGAACGCGGTTTCCAGCGCGCCGATGGCCTGACCGCCAGGCACGAAAGCTACACGGTAATACATCCACAGGATCAGCGCGGCGAAAATCACAAATGGCCCCCACAGGGCGATAATCGGATCGACCCTGCCCAAAGCCGCGATGTCCTCTCCATATTGGTTCACCTTGTGATAGGCGACGACCATCACGATGGAGACGAACACTCCGAGCGCGGATGTGGACCTTTTCGGAGGTATCGCCAGCGCCACCGCTAGCAATGGCATCAGCAGCATCATCACGACTTCGACCAGACGGAAATTGAAACTGGCCTGACTGGCGTCGCGCTTTTCCTTGGTCTCCTCATCCGACCAGCCAATACTGAGCAATTCGGGCAGAATATATTCGCGTTCCGCGTCGCCGCGGTCACGGAACTCTTCGATCCGTGGCAAGTCGATCGGCAGATCATGCCGTGTAAAGCTGAGGACACGCGGCGTTGCATCGCCATTGCCGGTATCCTGAACGATGGTTCCGTCGGTGAGGCGCAGAATGATCGTATCGGGATCATCATTGGTGGCGAGGAAGTTACCTTCGCGCGCACTGATGGAAAGCACTTGTCCCTTCGAGTTAGCGACCCGGGCGAAGATTCCTTTCAACTGGCGGCCATCATCCTCGCTTTCGTCGATCCGCAGCGCCATCCGGTCTTTCAGTGTGGTAAATTCGCCGACTTTGATCGAAGCGCCCAGCGCGCCGGATCGCAGCTCATATTCAAGCTGTTCATAATAGTAGCGGCTGACCGGCTGGATATAGAACACCAGCGCGATATTCACGCCCATAAGCAGGACAGTGATGATGTAGGGCACACGCAGCAGGCGGCCGTAGCCCATGCCGACAGCGCGAAACACGTCCAACTCGCTGGTAGTGGCCAGTTTGCGGAATGCCAGCAGAATGCCGAGCAACAACCCCAGCGGAATGGCGAGGCTGGCATATTCCGGCATGAGGCTGGCGAGCATCTTGAACACGATACCAATCGGCCCGCCTTCGGTCGCGACGAAATCGAACAGGCGTAGCATCTTGTCGAGCAACAGTAGTGACGCTGCCAGCGCAAATACGCCCAGCATCGGCATGATCACCAGCCGGAATATGTACCGGTCGACAGAGGGAATTGCTTTGAACACGCCTGCGTGAAAGAGCCTGATTTGCTGTACTTGCCAGGTTCTCTAGCGTGAAAACCCGCTGGGGTCATGTGCAGAATGCGCGGAGGTCAGGCCTTTTCCAGCGTGCATTGCAGCGGGTGCTGGTTTTCCTTGGCGAAATCCATCACCTGATGGACCTTGGTTTCGGCCACTTCGTACGGGAAGATGCCGCATACGCCGACACCCTTCTGGTGGACGTGCAACATAACGCGGGTCGCCTGTTCAAGGTCCATTTTGAAGAAGCGCTTGAGGATCATCACCACAAATTCCATCGGGGTGTAATCGTCATTCAGTAGCAGCACTTTATATTGGCTCGGTTTTTTCGGCTTGGCTTTGGTCTTGGTCGCAACGCCTACCTGGCCTTCGCCCTCATCATCACTGCCATCGACCGGTTCGTCGGCAGCCAATACCAGGCCACCGGGATGATTGTGTGAATTGAGGATCAAAGACTTCATTGCGTGGCCAATATCGTATGCGCTGCGTCAACTGCAAGGGGGGGCCTGCAGTTTGCAGCCAAAGGTTTAACGCCGGGCAAATATCGGGCGATATTCCGCCGCTTCGGTCAAGCCGGAATAATGAAAAAACGGGCCGGACGTTCAAACGTCCGACCCGTTAGTCATGTCTCGCCGGAAAAGGGAGAGAGGAGGTCCGGCGAAAACTATCGGGTCCGAAGACCCGGAAAGTCTTGAGCTCAGGCTGCCTTGCGGACTTTGTCCATGGCAACGCTCATGCGGCTCGAAAGCGGCGCGAAAGCGTCGTTGGCAAGCTTGACCCATGCTTCGGTATTCTTCGAAACGGCAGCAACCGTTGCGTCGAAGTTACGCGAAGCGATTTTGGTCTGGAGCTGAACGAATTCGGTTGGCGACTTGACAGAAGCAACTTCTTTCACGTCAGCAGTTACGGTTTCAACAGCGCCCTTGGCGTCTTCGACATAGACTTTGCCCATGTCCTGCATGCCAGCGGCGAGGATCTTGCCCGATTCAACAACAGCTTCAACATTGCCCTTGGTGAATTCGCCCATTTCAGCGGCGATTTCCTGGCTCTTGTCGTAAGCGGTTTTCGCACGGGTCTGCAGGTCGGCGAAGCCTTCCTTGACCTGTGCAGTGTAATCGGTCGCTTTGCTTTGTGCTTTGGTCATAATGGTTTCCTTTGCGGGAGATTTCGTTGTGGTCTTCGCTACAGGCTTCTTCTTCGCAGGAGCCTT
>JAHDDJ010000101.1:0-1913 GCA_020629385.1 Erythrobacter sp. | reverse complement strand
ACCTTCTTGGCCGGAGCTGCTTTTTTGGCAGCGGGCTTTTTCTTGGCGGCGGTCTTCTTGGCTGGAGCAGCTTTCTTCGCCTTGGGCGCGTCTGCTTCAACAGCTTTGGCGATTGCCTTGACGCTTACGTCGTCTTTGGCAGCCGTTTTGGTGTCGGCCTTTTTGGCAGCTGCTTCGGCATATGCCTTTTCAGCCGCAGCGTCGATTTTGCTGGCGTTGGTTGCCATGATAGATACCTCTTGCTTCGCGGGTGCAGCACCCTTGATGTTGCAGTGCACAAAATAGCTATTGCAGTTGCGAAGTCAAGCGATTTTTGTGCAGCGCAACATAAATCTGCAAGATTATGATATTCAACGAGTTTTTACGTATCGACCTGGCGCATCTTCGATTACAGTGTCACCGCGACTGCCCGGTTTCCTTTTGCCTTTGGCGGAAACTTCCGTGCTATCCTGACCCTTCAGCCACTCGATCCAGTCAGGCCACCAACTGCCTGGCGTTTCCGTCGCGCCAGCACGAAACTCTTCCAGCGAGGACACGGCATTTTCGTTGGTCCAGTACTGGTATTTGCCGGAACCGGGCGGATTGACCACCCCCGCGATGTGGCCGGAACCCGCCAGAACGAAGCGGAGCGGCCCTTTGAAATGGTCGGTGATGTGCCATACACTTTCGGCCGGGGCGATGTGGTCTTCCTTGCCTGCCTGGACGTAGGTTGGGGTTTTGACCAGACCGAGATCAATTTTGGTACCGTCAGCTTCCATCGTATCGGCATGGACCAACTTGTTGTCCCGATAGAGGTCGCACAGATAATTCTGGTGCCATTTGGCGGGTAGGTTGGTCACGTCCCCGTTCCAGTGAAGCAGGTCAAAAGCGGGGTAATCCTCGCCCATCAGGTAATTATTGACCCAGTAATTCCAGATCAAATCGGTCCCGCGCAGCAGGTTGAAAGCGGCCGCCATATAGCGGCCGTCCAGATAACCCTCGCCGCTTAGCTGTTCGATGCCTGCCAATTGCTGGTCATCGATGAAGTGCAGCAATTCGCCAGCCTTCTCGAAATCGACCTGCGCGGTAAAGAATGTCGCGCTTTTCACCTTGTTCTGCTGCTCGCGCCGGTGAAGTATCGCAAGCGTTGCCGCCAAGGTGGTGCCGGCGACGCAATAACCGATCGTATGGACAGACGGGACATTGAGGCGGCCGCGAACATGGTCGATGGCGTCGATCTGGGCGCGGATGTAATCGTCCCATACGACATCAGCCATGCTGGCATCCGCTGATTTCCAGCTAACCACAAATGTAGTGATCCCTTGCTCCACAGCCCAGCGGATGAAGCTTTTCTTCGGGTTGAGATCGAGGATGTAGAACCGGTTGATCCATGGCGGGAAGATAACCAGCGGCGTTTCCAGCACTTTCTCTGTGGTCGGAGTGTATTGGATCAGCTGGAACAATTCCGTCTCGTAAACGACCTTGCCTGGGGTGACCGCGATATTCTTGCCAAGCTCAAACGCTTCCGGATCGACATGGGTGAGCTGACCCTTTTTCAGGTCGGCAATCAGGTGCTCCATGCCTTTGACAAGATTTTCGCCTTTGGCTTCCAATGTCCGCTCAAGCACAATCGGATTGGTCATCGGGAAGTTGGCCGGACTGATGGCCTCGATCATGGCGCGGGTGGCAAAGCGCAATTGCTCCCTTTTGCTTTCGGGCAGGGCTTCCATCTCGTCGACCATACCGTTGAGCCGTTCTGCCAGCAGCAGATAAGTCTGGTGGATCAGGGCGAAGGCTGGCTGGTCGCTCCAGCGGCGGTCACTGAATCGCCGGTCCTTGCGCGGAAGTTCGCGCTCGTCCTCGGTTACCGCCTCCGGTCCGATGCCGTAACGCCCGAGGACTGTTTGCCACAGTTGCAGGCTTTCTTCCCACAA
>JAHDDJ010000527.1 GCA_020629385.1 Erythrobacter sp. | reverse complement strand
CTTCTGCAGACATGTCAGAGGACCAGAACTGTGCCATCAGATCTTCGATCTGTGTTTGCGTGTCTGGTGACATGTTCATGTCGCCCGATGGCAAAACGCCACCTTCGGCAAGGATGGCAAGGCCTTCCTGCATGCAGGCGTTGGCCGCCGACAGATCGATGTCGCCGCGCACCGGCAGCGAGCCTTTGGCAAGGTTGAAGTCAACCTGTACCTCTGGCGAGATCAGCAGCGAGGCAAGCTCGAGCTGTGCGGCTTGGACGTCTTCGTCGTCAACAACGGGGAAGTAGAAAGCGTCACCACCGGTGTCGAGGATACGGTTCACGCCCAGCCCTGGGAGACAGGTGTAGTCTTCGCCAGCAACCTGACCGGCCACTTGGAATTCACCTTGCGCCCAGTCGCCCATGATCTGTGCGCCTGCCTGCCCAGTGATCACGAGGTTGGTGGCTTGGTTCCAATCTTGAACGTTGGATTCCGAGGCCAGCTCACGTGCGGCCACAACGGCTTCAAACACTTTGGCGTACTCTGGGCCCGCGGCTACGTCGGCGTCTTGATCAACGCTGACAGCGCGCCATGCATCGAGACCAGCGATAGCGATCGAAATGGTGCCAAAAGCTAGGTTCTGCTGCCAACCCTGCTGACCCATGGCCAGTGGCAGGATGCCAGCTTCTTCGAGGGCGGGGGCGGAGGCTACGAACTCATCCCAGTTGGATGGTACAGCAACGCCAGCCTTTTCGTAGGCATCATGGCTCAACCAGATCCACTGAGCGGAGTGGATGTTGACGGGCACGCAGTAGATGCGGCCTTCGTATGTGCAGGATGACAGCAATGTGGATGGGTTCACCAAGTCTGCCCAACCTTCGGCCTCTGCGAGCTCTGTGAGATCAGTCATCAGGCCGGCTTCGATTAGCTCTTCTGCCTGACGGCCGTGGTTCAGCTGTGTAGCGCCCATTGGGTCGCCGCCCAAGATGCGGCTGATGATAATTGGACGTGCGGTGCCGCCAGAGCCTGCGATGGCGCCGTCGACCCATGTGTGCTCAGTCGCGTTGAAGGCGGCGGCAAACTCGGACACAGCGGCGGCTTCACCGCCAGATGTCCACCAATGTGTGACTTCGAGTTCAGCAGCGCCCGCGGCACCTGCGCCGA
>JAHDDJ010000100.1 GCA_020629385.1 Erythrobacter sp. | reverse complement strand
GTCAGACCGAGAGGGATATCCATAAACGCCACTTTCACATCGTCACGCGCGTTGTCCGCGCTGTGTTCTTGGTAGAGAATCGTGCTGTATTCAGCAGTGGCGGTCCATGTAACGACGGATTGTGACAGTCGCTAGTGCTCTAACGCGAATTATCCGCCCCTGATGTCGATTTGTGTCAGCGGGCCGAGCCGGGGTGACTGGCAATGCTCGCAAAATGACGGACAAGGTCGACATGCAGGACTGTATCTTCGCTCGCAGCGCCTAACTCTACCGTTTCAAGATTGTCGTTCGCACTGTGATAGCGGTTTTCGGCATATTCCCGATATGCGTCGGGATCACCAAATGCACTCGATACCATCAAAGTAGGCACATCGCGTTGCAACAAGGCCCAGCCATCCTGCCGCCTGACAAATTGCTGCGCGAAGTCGCCACCGGTTTTGATCCTTCCCGCTGCCGCGATGACCCTTTCCACCTCGGCATCAAGCGGCGTCAGGCCCTCCCCGACAATCGCAACCGGCGTTCCTCGTTTTGCGACACCGATGGAATCAAGGTTGAATGCCGCGACAATGGATTGCAGCGGCAATGGCGGGTTGCGCGCAAAGGCTGTTGCCCCGAGCAAACCCCATTCCTCCGCCGTCGTGGCCACGAAATAGACATCGCGGTCCAGTTGCGGTCCCTTTCCCAAACGGCTGGCGACTGCGTTCAGAACAGCAAGGCCGCTGGCATTGTCGACCGCGCCGTTGCACACGGTGTCGCCGCTGGCAGGGTCACCGCAGAAACCGAAATGGTCCCAATGCGCCATAAGCAGCACTGCGCCTGCATCCGGGTTGCTGCCCGGCAGTTTGGCGACGAGATTATGGGTGCGCAGCGCTCCGCCGGTGCTGGAAGCCTGGAGATCGGCGCTAATCCCAAGAGAAACCGGCCGAAAATCATCGCTTTCGGCACTTTTCAGTAAGGCGAGCACCTCTTCCTGGCCAATGACCTCACCTGCACCGGAAAGGCTCATATACCCGTCAAGAATTGATCCCGCATCGTCATTGACCAACCGGTAGGTTCCCGCATCGCGAAACCGGATTAGCTGGCGGTATTCAGCGGATGAGACCACGATAGCCAGCACAGCTGCCGCGCCATTAGCAAGCAAGGCTGCACGCTGGTCTTCCCGCTCACGGTGATCCCACATCATCACCGCCACGCGTCCAGCAAGAACCGATTGGTCAAGCTCGGCACCCAGTCTTCCGACAAACACAAGCGGCGCATCTGCTAAAAGAGCCTGCTGGCCGGAGGAGAATACCCGTACTTGCGTTTCTTCAAAGGCCAGCTGCTTGCCATCCCGTGAAAAACTGACTTTACTGTCTTTCGGGCGACGGACCGACAATTCCAGCGGGGAAAGCCAGGGATTGGCCGGATCGTTGGTGGCCGAGACAAGGCCTGCGGCTTCCCAATATTCTGCCAGATAGCGTAGTGTTTTGCGTTCACCCTCGGAACCCGGGCGACGTCCGCCGAACTCGTCGCTCGCCAATACCGCTACATGGCTCCGCAATTCAGCTTCAATCGTGTCGAGGTTTTTCCGGCCGTAGCGATCGCCCATTGTCGAACAGCTGGCGAGTAGCACCAGCAGCGCGCCGCAAAAGGCATTTCGCAAAACCGTTTTCATAGTGCGACCCGGACCGACCTATTCAGACGTCCAGCCGCCATCAATGCTCCAGTTTGCACCGGTGACATTGCCCGCCTCCTCGCGGCAGAGGAACACTGCCAGCGCGCCCACTTCAGCTGGCTGAACGAATTTCTTGGTTGGCGTTTTGGCGAGCAGTACATCGTTGATGACCTCTTCGCGGGTCATGTTGCGCGCCTTCATCGTGTCGGGGATCTGGTTTTCGACCAGCGGAGTCCAGACATAGCCCGGGCTGATGCAATTGGCTGTGACGCCCGTTTCCGCCAGCTCCAGTGCGACCGTCTTGGTGAAACCGTCTACTGCATGTTTGGAGGCATTATACGCGCTCTTGAAAGGCGAAGCGACTTTGGAATGCGCGCTGGCGGTGTTGATCAACCGGCCCCACCCCTGCTTCTTCATATGCGGCACGGCAAGGCGCGTAGTGTGGAACACCGCATTCAGATTTAGTCCTATGATCGCGTCCCACTTGTCAGCCGGGAAATCATCCACCGGCGCGACATGCTGCATACCCGCATTGTTCATCAGAATATCAACCGGGCCCGCCTCTGCCATCAACTGTTCGCAGCCCGCTGCTGTCATCAGGTCCGCACCGATATGTGTCGCGCCGAGTTCGTCACACAACGCCGCGATTTCGTCTGCATCGCCGAACCCGTTCAGGATTACTTCGGCTCCTTCGGCTGCCATAGCGCGCGCTACAGCAAGGCCGATGCCCGAGGTCGAACCGGTGATAAGAGCGCGCTTGTTGTTGAGAAGCATAGTGAAAAAGACTTCCATTGATACGATGCAAATTTGCGATATGCCGTTTTTGCGTCCAACAGACGAACTGTCCAGCAGTTAAATTGCGCAAGCAACCGGGGAGAACACAACCATGCGGCTGAATCCATTCAACACCGACAATATCCGGGTCCGGCAAGGAGGTCGCGGTGGATTCCCCGGCGGAGGCGGTGGCAAAGTTGGTTGCGGGACAATTATCATCGCCATAATCGCGGCGCTGGTCTTCGGTGTAGACCCCGCGCAAATGATCGGCGGGATGCAGCAAATGGACCAGACTGGCAGGACCACTGGTCAAGCAACCCAGTCGCAAAATGAGGCAGCAATATGCAACCAGAACGCTTATGCGGCGGAAGGTTGCGCAGCGCTGGACTCGCTTAATTCCACATGGCGACCGCTCTTCCAGCAAGCCGGAATCACATTCCGCGATCCTGAACTGACGTATTATCAGGGCGGTACCAACTCTGGTTGCGGAAGCGCACAGAGCGCCATGGGACCGTTTTACTGCCCCGCCGATGAAGGCATCTACATCGACACATCCTTCTTCGATCAAATGGCCCGGCAGCTTGGGGCAGGTGGAGATTTTGCCCGCGTCTACGTGATGGCGCATGAATATGGCCACCACATCCAGAAGCTGACCGGAGTCGCAGCCCAGATCCGCAGCGCCCAGCAGCAAAACCCCCGGGTCGCCAACCAGTTACAGGTGCGTATGGAACTGCAGGCAGATTGCTATGCCGGTGTATGGGCCGGGATCAATCGCGACCGGATCGAACCGGGCGATATCGAAGAGGGTATGCGCGCTGCCAGTGCCATTGGCGATGACGCACTGAGCGGTGGCCGCGCCAATCCGGAAAGCTTCACCCACGGCACTAGCGCCCAGCGGATGCAAGCCTTGCGCGCCGGCCTGCAAGCCGCTGACGATACTGTCTGCGACCAATATATGCGGTTCTAAACCAAAAGGCGGCCCGATCTCGTTGGAGACCGGGCCGCTCTTGTTGAAGCGACTATACGTTAGGTTATCGCCGCTTCGCTTTCGTCGGAATGGCCGACATTCGACCACTGGATATTGCGCGTCGCATACATAACCGCTGCCAGTGCGGCAAAAAGCAGCAGCGATCCAATCATGAGCGACCATGCCTCAAGGCTGAGCAGCACATAGAGTGTCGCATAGAGTCCGGTCAGCATGCCGCCGATCATCCATGCCCTGCGCCAACCGCCGAGCACTGCCGCGCTATATGCCGTCAGCAAGCTGATGATCGCGAGGCTTGCGACCACATAGGCCCAGGCAAAACCGACCACCTCTGCGAAGGCCAGAAGCATGACGAAGAACAGCACCAGCCCTACCCCGGTCAACAAATACTCGGCCGCCGCGACACGGGCGCCCGCCACGACATCGAACATGAAAAAGGCGATGAAGGTGAAGCCGATAAACAGGAAGCCGTATTTCACCGAACGGTCCACCTGGCTGTAGAGATCGACCGGTTCGATCAGCCGCACTGCCGCTGCTTTCGCCTGATTACCCCCGCCTTCGATCGCTGTTTCCACCGCCATATAGTTGGGCGATCCAGCATCTGATGGTGAAGCGATATACGGTGGCGTCGCATCCTCGAAATTCACGAGAGCCTCGCCCAAAGCGAGGTTGGTTATCCCTTCATAATTGGCGGTGAAGCCTTCGGCAGAAATATCACTCTCGTCCGGGCGAAAGTTGCCAATAAAGCTCGGGTGTTGCCAAGGCGATGTAACAGTCCATTCGGTCTCGCCACCACGCGGGACAAGCGCCAGCGAGCGGCTGCCGCGCAGGCCATATTTCCAGCTGACCTGAAGCGGGCTTTGGGCATTCCAGTCGACTGCGGTCGAAAAGCCCGATCCCCGAGTACTGGCAGGTCCATTGCCGGGATGAAGCACCAGTTTTTCGCCATCTGCAATGACTTCGGTACCATCGGTCAGCCCGCGCGGATCGCTGACTCCGAAACGCAGTTCTGCCCGATCCAGTTTCAGTTGTTCGCGGGTCACACCGCTGCGCGCCAGATCATCAGGAATGGTGTAGCTGGCCGTGCCTTCCGCGTCAGCCTGATAGATGACCGAGCGATAGATCGAATAGCTCTTTACGCTCGGCTCGATCGCAGTCTTGATACTTTGCTTGGAGGGCGACACAAACAGCTCGCGCTCTTCAGTCACAGTCCGCGTCGTAGTCTTACCATCGACCGTTTCGGTGCGCTGGCTTGTTTGGTCATATGGAATAACGAGAACCGGCCCTGCGACAATTTGCTCCCCGCCCCATCCGGACGTAATCGAGTCTTGCGCGGTTTCCGATTGCTGCTGCCGGTCATAGATCAGCGCATAGACCATCGCGAGGGGAACCAGCAGTATCGCGCCAATCAGCGCAGCAAAAAATAGCTTGGTCCCTGGGCTGCGGTTTCGTGTCATTTCATCCTCCATGCATTACGATGAACCGTGCATTGTGAGCGATGAACTGAATAGCGACTGAATGTCTTTCGCAATCCCCAAAACGCGGGGTGCCCCGCAGGCCAAGCTACAAATAAGGGCGGCGACGCCTCCACGTCACCGCCCTTCGATCAGGCTTGATTGTGTCGCGCAATCAGCCTTCGGAGTTCCAATTCTCGATCTTTTCATCGAGCGCTTGCAAAACCTCGTCACGCATCGACTTTTCCATTTCCGTGTTGCTGGCGATTGCTTCACGCGCCGCTTTCAATCCGGTCAAGGCACTGGCCATGACCTGACTTTTGCAAATGTGGATCACTTTCTTGCCATCTTTGTCGGTCCACTCTCCATGGCCATCGCCGTCTTTACATTCGGTCCGGATTTTTACCTTCTGCCCGTCCTGATCCATCTCCAGTACAGCAAGCCGGACTTCCTGCATGGCTTCTTTGACCTCGATCTCCACATCTGCGAGTTCTTCGCGCAGCTCCTTCATCAGCTTCTCGCGCTCTTCCTTGGTCATTTTCTCGTCACCTTTGATGACGATCTTGCGCTCGCTGCGGATGACCTTGCCCTTCTCGCCGTCTTCGCCATCTTCGGTTTCCCGAATTACAAAGACCTGCGTATCCGCGTCTGTTGCTGTCCCTGCTTCAGGGGCCTCGGGCGCCTCTGGCGCATCCTGCAATGCGACAGGAGCAATCGGTGCCGCCGGTGCCAAGGGTGCAGCAGCGACCTTTCCTGTGATACTTGGCGCGGTAGGTGGCTCTGGTGCGTTCATAGAAGGCATCGATTCAGCATAGGAATAGGATGCTGTCAGCGGGATCGCGAGCAAGGCTGCTCCCATCATCATGCGGCCGGTCAACCGGCGGCGGCGTGAAATATCGTTCATAGTCAGACTCCTCAAACGGTGAATTATGGATTTCTCGCCAATGACCGGACAGGCCATCGGCGCGGCCAGCGCCACATTGGGCCCGGCAGCAAAACTCGCGATTACGGATGCATAGGCGGCGCGTTCATGCTCATCGCGGGTTGCGACCACTCGGGCATCGCACGCTGCTTCCTGATCGCGGCGCATGGCCCGCCAACCGTACCAGCCCAGCGGGTTAAACCAGTGCAAGGCAAACAGTGGCTGCACCAGAAAATTGGCGAGCAGATCATGCGCACGGTGATGCGCCAGTTCATGCTCAAGCGCCAAATCGCGCTGGGTGCGCTCGGTCAGCGCCATGAAACCGATGGGAAGCGCGATAACCTTATCGAACACGCCAAACGCGATCGGGGATTGGGTACCAGGCGTTTCAACCAGACGGATCTTGCCATCCTCGCCGACCGGCACGGCACCTTCCAGCAAGGCGGCACGCATCTGGAAATAAAAGCGGAAACGGACAATCAGAAACACCGCCATGCCCAGAAGCCACGCACCGAGAATATAAGGTGTCCAGTCGACCGCCGTGGCACTCTCCACCGCACGCTGGGCTGGGCCACCTGCCGGTTCCTGCAACGTCACAGTGTAGGTGGTTGTGATTGTACCGGTTTGCGGTGCCAACCATGCAGGCAAAGTTATCGGCGGCAAAATCAACCGTATGAAAGGCAATGCCCAAAGCGCATAGGCTGCCTTTGCGCCGAACATTTTAGCGACGGGACGCCGAAGCAACAGCACCAGAGCGATCAGGCCTGCAGTCCACAGCATCGTATCGAGCAGCCAGCTTTGCATAACCCCGCTCATTTGCGCAGCTCCTTCAACAGAGCTTCCATTTCGGCGAGATCATCCTCCGTCAGTGCCTCGCTTTCTGCGAGCTGAGCAAAGAGTGGTGCCGCCCTGCCCCCGAACAAACGGTCGACCAGACGGCGCGATTCAGCACCTGTATAATCAGCCCTTTCTATCAGAGGAGAATAGAGAAAACGGCGGCCATCGGGCTTTGTCGCAATGGCATTCTTTGCAACGAGACGGGACAACAGCGTTTTAACCGTTGCCAAGCTCCAGTCGCGCTCGACACACACACTGTCACAGACTTCGGCGGCGGTTAACGGACTACGCGTCCACAGAGCCTCCATAACGGCATGCTCTGCCTCGCTGATACGTTCCGGCTTTTCGTTTTCTGAGTTGGCCATCCAGCCCTCCCCGGCTTCTGACTACATCTGTAGGCA
>JAHDDJ010000526.1 GCA_020629385.1 Erythrobacter sp. | reverse complement strand
CGCCTTTCCGGCACCATTCCGATTTCGGGTGCGAAGAACTCCGCGCTCACGCTCATTCCTTGCGCGCTATTGACCGAAGAGCCGCTGACCTTGCGCAATTTGCCGCGTCTGGCGGATATTGACGGGTTTCAGCATCTGATGGGGCAGTTTGGCACCTCGGTGGGTATTCGCGGCAAACGTCCGGAAGAGTTCGGCCGGGTTATAACCTTTGAGGCCTCGCGCCTTACCTCGACTGTCGCGCCCTATGATCTGGTCCGCAAGATGCGCGCTTCGATTCTGGTGCTTGGCCCGATGCTGGCGCGTGCGGGGGAGGCGACGGTGTCGCTTCCGGGCGGCTGTGCGATCGGCAACCGGCCTATTGATCTGCATCTCAAGGCGATCGAGGCGATCGGCGGCGAAATCGAGATGGCGGCAGGCTATGTCCGTGCGCACGCGCCCGATGGCGGCTTGCCGGGCGGCGATTATGATTTTCCTGTGGTGTCTGTGGGGGCGACGGAAAACGCGCTGATGACAGCGGTGCTGGCCAAGGGAACCTCACGGCTATCCAACGCCGCGCGCGAGCCGGAAATTGTTGATCTGTGTAATCTGCTGGTCGCGATGGGTGCCGAGATCGAGGGCATCGGGACGTCCGATTTGACGATCCACGGCGTGAAGAAGCTTAACGGTGCCACGTATAAGGTGATGGCAGACCGGATTGAGGCAGGCTCCTATGCTTGCGCGGCCGCGATCACCGGCGGCGAAGTACGGCTGGAAGGCGCGGAAGAGAAGGATATGACCTCCACTCTGCAAGCGCTGAAAGACATCGGGTGCTCGGTCGAAAGCGACAAGCATGGCGTCACCGTTGCAGCGGACGGACCGCTCAAAGCGACCAACCTGACGACCGCACCGTTCCCCGGCCTTGCCACCGATATGCAGGCGCAATTGATGGCGCTGCTATGCAAAGCGGAAGGCACCAGCGTGCTGACCGAAACGATTTTCGAAAACCGCTATATGCATGTGCCCGAGCTCAACCGCATGGGTGCTGATATAGAAACCAATGGCCGTACCGCGATTGTCAAAGGGGTAACAAAAATGACCGGTGCCGAAGTGATGGCAACCGATCTGCGCGCCTCGATGAGCCTGGTGATTGCCGGTCTTGCGGCAGAGGG
>JAHDDJ010000099.1 GCA_020629385.1 Erythrobacter sp. | reverse complement strand
CCTGTCGCGATAACATTCGCTGTGTTCGACAGCGAGCCGGTCGGGCCAGAAGCGATGGCAGAGGCGCTGATCGCCAAGGGATGTACTGGTCAACTTGACTTGCTTGCTGCGGCATTGATGTAGCATTCGTCCGCTTGGGCGGATCGCCAAACCGGGTCGCAAGATCGCTCACACGCCAAAGGCGGGACGGTCACAGTGGTTTGAATAGCTGAGGGGCTATTGCGGAATTCCCGTTACGGAAATTCCCGATAGGGGAGGCAGTCGAATATGCGCCAGCTTGCGCGCCATGATGACCGGATTTGCAGTGCACCAAGGGCTGCCCGATCCGCTCAGGCTGTCACTGGACTTGCCAACACCCCCTTGCACGATTGCTTGCATTGCGTAGGCTGCGCAGCAGGGGAGGGTGGTTCGTGAATCGGATCCGGTTAAAAACGCTTGCCATGTTTGCTGTGCCTGTACTGGCATTGGCAGCATTGGTTTCTGGCGGATTTCCAACACCAAGCGCTCAGGCGCAATCGAGCAACGGTGCGCGCTATGAAGGTGTGGCGACTTGTGCGGGGTCAACTTGCCATGGCCGCGCAGAGGGCAATGGCGAAGTTGTCCGGCAGGACGAGATCGCCACATGGCAAGAGCCCTCGTCGTCAACCGGCGCGCATAGCCGCGCCTATGCCGCTTTGGCATCGCCCCGCGGCAGGCAGATAGCGGCCAGTCTCGGGCTTGGTGCTGCGACATCGGCCCCGGCCTGTTTGGGCTGCCATGCGACTTATGTCCCGCAATCACGGCAGGGGCCGCGTTTCCTGACATCTGACGGCGTCGGCTGCGAAACATGCCACGGGCCTTCCTCAAAATGGTTGGCAGTGCATTATGCGAAGCCTGCAACGCATGCATCGAATGTCGCCAATGGCCTGACGCCGCTGGAAAACCCTCAGGTCCGTGCCAAGGTCTGTCTCGATTGCCATTTCGGTAGTGCCGAAGGTAACCAGTTCGTGACCCATTCGATGATGGCAGCCGGACATCCTAGGGTGGTTTTTGAGCTGGACCTGTTTTCCGCGCTCCAACAGCACCATGACGAGGATGGTGACTACACCGCTCGCAAGGGACGAACCGACAGCGTTCGGTTCTGGGCGGTTGGTCAGGCAGAGGCTGTGGCGCGCTCTACCGATCTGTTTGCACGCCCGGGCTTTGGTACGGAAGGCGTGTTTCCCGAATATTATTTCTACGATTGTCACAGCTGTCACCGTGCGATTACCGATGGTCCGCAGCGCAAACTGACATTTGAAACCAATCCGGGCCGTCCGATCCCCTTCGGCCTTGCGCCCTATAATGACGAGAACATCATCATGCTGTCCGCCGTTGCGCGCACCTTTGCGCCCGGACGGGCGAGTGCATTCGACAAGGCGAGCAAGGATTTCCACCGTGCCATGGGTCAGGGGCGTGGCGAAGCCGTTGCAGCGGCGAAAAAGCTGCGAGGAGAAGCGGCGGCGCTTTCCAGTGCTTTGGCGGTACGGTCCTACTCGGGCAATGATGCTTTCGCAGTCGTACGGATGATCGCGGACAGCACGACGACGCCGCGTTTTACCGATTATGCCGGTTCCGCGCAGGCGGTAATGGCGGTTGATACCCTGCTCAACGCGATGGTGCGTGAAGGGCGCATCACCACAGGTGCGGCCGCCGGCATTCGTGCCAATATCAACCGCGCCTATGCCGCAGTACGCAGCCCGACCGCGTATCGACCAGCGCAGTTCCGCAATGCCTTGCGGCAAGCGACAAACGCGATTGGAGCCTTGCGTTGATGGCGGGGTCATTCGGCAAATTCTGCTGTCTGGCTGGCGCGCTGGCGCTGGCAGCCTGTGGCGGCGGCGATAGCAGCGCACCGCCTCCAACAGGCGGTGGGCCTTTGCCGCCTCCTGTACCGCCACCGCCAAGCCGCGTATTTGCTGATCCGGCCTCGGAGGCATTGTCGGTGGCTGAGGTCCAGCAAGTCATAGCGCAAGCGGCAGGTGAAGCGCAGGCACGGAGTTTGCCGTCAACGATCGCGGTGACCGACCGTGTCGGCAATGTCCTTGCAGTTTTCGCCATGAATGGCGCACCAGCAACGACGTTTGTGAGCCGGACTACTATCGGCGGTGCGGCAGCCAATGGACAGGAAGTGGGCCTTCAAGGTGCAGAGATACCTTCGACAACAGTGGCCATCGCCAAGGCCATTACCGGCGCGTATCTGTCGAGCGGCGGTAATGCATTTTCGACGCGCACAGCCAGCCAGATCGTGCAGGAACATTTCCCGCCAGCGCCCAACACCGCAGGCCTCGAAAGCGGTCCGCTGTTCGGCGTGCAATTCAGCCAGCTTCCCTGTTCGGATCTGAGTGCACGCTTCACCGGCGGAGCAGGACCGGGTGCGCTCATCGGACCGAAACGCTCGCCGCTCGGGCTGGCAGCCGACCCGGGCGGGTTCCCGCTGTACAAGAACGGCGTAGTGGTTGGCGGAATCGGTATCGCCGGTGATCGCGATTACGGATTCGACACCAATATCGTCGATGTCGATGTGGACGATGAAGAGGCGATTGCGCTCGCCGGCATCCAGAACTTCGCGCCGCCGGTTGCGATCACGGCCGATCGTATAACGGTGGATGGTACCAGCCTGCGCTTTACCGATATGACCGTTGCCAGCCTGTCTCCGCTGCAAACCAGTTTTGGCGCAGTGAACGGACCGCTCGGCGGGCTGGTTCCGGTCAACGGTTACACCAATGGCACGATCGTCGCGGGCGTGACTTACGGTTCCGAAGCGTCCGGCATCCGCCCGACCACGACAGGCGAGTTTGCCAATCCCGATGCCTATGTGCTGACCGATGGTGCCGGCAATCCGCGCTTCCCCATCCGTGCGGGTACCGACGGTGCAAGCGTCGCACAGCCCCTGACGGCGGCAGAATCGCGGGCCATTCTGGAAGAGGCATTTGCCGTGCTCTCGCGCTCGCGTGCACAAATCCGTCGTCCGCTCGATAGCCGGATGCAGGCGACAATTAGCCTTGTCGACACGCATGGCCAGGTGCTCGGTATTGTCCGCTCGCCCGACGGGCCGATTTTTGGCACCGATGTGTCGTTGCAGAAAGCGCGCACCGCTACGTTCTTCTCCAACTCGGTCGCTGCTGCGGAGATGAGCGCCAATGCTGCCAGTGCGCCCTACGTCCAGCGTGCCCGTACATTCCTGAACGATCCCAACGCGCTCACCGGCAATTTCGCGTTTGCGGACAGGTCAGGCGGCAATTTGTCGCGGCCCTATTTCCCAGATGGTCAGGTGGGCACGCCGCCGGGGCCTTTGTCTGTGGAGCGGACGGAACAGTTCAGCCCCTTCGCTGTCGGCCTGCAAACTGATTTGATCGCGGGCAATGTCGTGACTCATCTGGGTTTTGTGCTGGGACTTAATTCCGATACGCCGCAAGAATGTACCGCGCTGCCCGATGCGCCGGGCGGCGTAAAGCGGGTTGCCAATGGGATCCAGATTTTCCCGGGTTCGGTACCCGTCTATCGCGGTAATGAGCTGGTCGGCGGTATTGGGGTGTCAGGCGACGGTATCGATCAGGATGATATGGTCAGCTTCCTCGGCCTGCATAATGCGGGCCTGCGTTTGGGCGGTATCGGCAACGCGCCTGCGGCTATTCGCGCCGACAGAATTCAGGTGCCTGTTGGCAATACGACCGTGCGCCTTCGTTATGTGAATTGTCCGTTTGCTCCTTTCCTCGATAGCGCCGAACAGAATGTGTGCGAGGGACTGTAAGTGAGCGCCGCATTTGTCCTTCCGCTGATTATGCAGGCGACAGAGCCGCCGCAGCAACCGGTGCGGGACGAATTTGTCGAGGCGTTTCGTATCTATGGCGCGCTGGACGCCCGCGCTTCTGTGATTTCGGGTTTGCAGGTACAGCCTTCAGAAACGCGGCAGGTACCCGGCAAAGCGCCGATTGAAGAGGTGGATGCTTCCGAATTGGAACCGGTCACGGAGGCTTCGCCGGAATTTGAGGTCGAACCGTCCGAACCGCCACCGGTCGACAATGAATCGATTGACGGACGCCGTCGCCCCGGCGTCACTGGCGATTTGCCCGACCCAATCACGCAGGAAAATGAAGGCGCTTTCCGTGCGCCGCCGCCTGAGGCGTTTCCGACCGATCAGCTTCCTATCCCGGACCGTTGGCGGCTGATTGAATCGCTGGGCATCGTCAAAGAGAACTGGCGCGATCCGTATAACCAGAACACCTATAAGGGCGATCGTCCGATCAACCGCGCCAAGGTGCCGTGGCTGCCGATCAAGGGCGATGACTGGTTCTTCGTCGCCAATGTCATCAGCGATACTGTGGTCGAGCCGCGCAGTTTCCCGATTCCCGTCGGCGTGCAAACGACGCAGGACCCGGACCGGCTGGATGTGTTTGGCAATGAAACCAGTCTGGTCCTCTCACAAACCTTCCTGACAGGCTTTGCGCTGCTGAAGGGCAATACGGCCTATAAGCCGCCTGACGTCGAATATCGCGCAACGCTGGCATTCAACGTCAATTATGTCGATGTGCCCGAACGGCGCGTTCTTAACGTGGAGCCGACCAAGCCGACGCACCGGCTCGACCATTTTGTCGGCGTGCAGGAACTGTTTTTCGACTATCACATCCGCAACACGTCGGACCGGTATGATTTTGACAGTTTCCGGATCGGTATCCAGCCGTTTCAGGCCGATTTTCGCGGATTTCTGTTTCAGGACCAGCAGCTTGGCCTGCGGTTCTTCGGTACGCGCGACAATAACCGCTTCCAGTATAATGTCGCGGCCTTCTGGCGACTTGAGAAAGACACCAATAGCGGCCTGAACGCCATTCTGCAGAGCCCGCGTGATGACTTCCTGTTTATCGCCAATGCGTACCGGCAGGATTTCCTGATCCCGGCGCTGACCAGCCAGATTACCATTGCCTATAATCGCAATCGCGAGGGCGATGATATCCAGATTGACGACAACGGCTTTCCGGTCCGGCCCGCTTTGCTCGGAAGTCTGAGAGGTCGGGATTACGACGCGTATTACCTGGGCTATAATGCCGATGGACGTGTGGGCCGGGTCAATATCTCTGCCAGCGCCTATGGCGTATTCGGCGAAGACCGGAACAGCTTCTTCACCGATCGGCCTGCCGATATTCGCGCATTCTTCGCCGCGACCGAGCTCAGCTATGACCGTGACTGGATGCGCTTCCGTCTGTCGGGTGCCTATGCCAGCGGCGATGGCGATCCATATGATGATGTCGAAACGGGCTATGACGCGGTGTTCGAAAATCCGATCTTTGCCGGGGCCGATACATCTTACTGGATCAGGCAGACGATACCCTTTGCTGGCGGCGGCCGGAATGTGTCGGTCAATAACCGCAACGGCATTTTGAACTCGCTACGTCCGTCGAAAGAGCAGGGGCAAAGCAATTTCAACAATCCCGGCCTGATGCTGGTCGGCGCGGGTGCGGATTTCGATCTGACACCGGAATTTCGCCTGTCGGCCAATGCCAATCATTTGTGGTTCGAAAACACCTCTTCACTGGAGGCGCTGCGCAACGAGGGTAGCATTCCCAAAGAGATCGGCTGGGACTTGTCTGCCGCTGCCATTTGGCGCCCCAAAGCCAATCAAAACATCGTCTTTCGCTTGTCCGGTGCCGCTTTGCTGTCGGGCAAAGGGTTCGATGACCTGTTCGACAATCTGGGCAATGACGGAACCTATTATTCCGTGCTCGCAAATGTGATTTTGACGTACTGATGCAGAACACACCCGCCTTTACACCTCATCGACACATGAAGATGTTCACCTTCGTGATTGCGCTGTTGGCGATGCTGTCGGCAGTGATGTTTGGCGGGCAACCGCAGGCGGCCTCGGGCGAAAAACCGGTCAAGCGTGATTACAGCAAGGTCACAGCACCGCCCGCACCCGCGCAGCAGACGCTGGAAGAGATGATGGCGAAGTCGGACGGGTGCTATTCCTGTCACGTCAAAACCGACGCGCCGACTATGCATACATCGCCAGCGGTGCGGTTGGGCTGCGTCGATTGTCATGGCGGCAATCCGAAAATCAAAGGCGACAGCTCGCTGCCGCATAGCGACCCCGCCTATGTCGCCGCTCGCGATCTGGCGCATGTGCTGCCCAAATATCCGCAGGGCTGGCATTTCCCGTCTTCTGCCAACCCCAAGCGGACCTATACGCTGCTGAACAAGGAAGCGCCGGAGTTTGTGCGCTTCGTGAACCCCAGCGATTACCGCGTAGCCCGCGAAAGCTGCGGTGCATGCCATATGCCGATCATCGAGGCAGGCGAGCGCTCGATCATGGCGACAGGCGCGATGCTGTGGGGCGGGGCGGCGTATAATAACGGGATCGCGCCGTTCAAGAATTACATTTTCGGCGAGGCATTCACGCGGGATGGCAAGCCCGCAAAACTGGTCTCACCCGGCGCGCCTCCGGGCACGCTGACTGAGAACCAGAAAGCACGCGGCGCTTTGGCGGAGCTCTATCCGCTGCCGACTTGGCAGGTAATCCCGCCGGCCGACGTATTCCGCGTGTTCGAACGCGGCGGGCGGACGATCAACTCGCAATTCCCCGAAATCGGTTTGCCCAGCCCGACCGGCAGCATCCAGCGGCTGGAAGAACCCGGGCGGCCTGATCTGAAGCAATCCAACCGTGGTCCCGGCACCGGCCTGCGCGTGGCTATCCCTGTGCTAAACATCCATAAGACCCGGCTCAACGATCCGTTTATGTGGTTCATGGGCACCAACGATCAGCCTGGCGATTACCGTCATTCGGGCTGCGCGGCGTGCCATGTGGTCTATGCCAATGACCGTGAACCGCGCCACAGCCTGATCTACGCCAAATATGGGCGCGACGGGCAAACGATTACGGTTGATCCTACGATCAAGGACAAGCTGGAACCCAAGGGCTACGGCGATGGCCATGGTAGCGATGACGGGCATGGGCACAGTGACGACAAGGCCAGCGGCCATGGCGGTCTGAAGCAACCCGGCGACGACCACAGTGACGAGGCTGACAAAGACAAAAACGCGC
>JAHDDJ010000098.1 GCA_020629385.1 Erythrobacter sp. | reverse complement strand
TCCGAGACGAGCGGTGTTTCGAACTCCAGCCCTTGCACTCCTTCATCCGAGCGACGCACCTTGGCAACAGCCAGCTGCCCTTCGCCGAGATCGACAACCAGATCGGTGCCGACGGGCATATCCAGAATGCCCTCTATCATGGCTCCGGATTGCGAGAGGTTGCGCAAAACCGCATCGTAACGATGATCCTCATGGATGACCCCGATCTTTCGGAATACCGAGCGGCGGTCAGCCCGGTGTTTGGCAGGACCAATCGCCTCGAATTCAAGATGGCCGGTCTCCAACCGTTCCATCACATCGTTCTGGGGCATGGCTTTCGCATAGATGAAGCCCTGAATCAGGTCGGCACCGCGATCTTTTACAAGCTCGAGTTCGTCCAGCGCTTCAACGCCTTCGGCAACCGTTTCCATGCCCAACGCTTTGGCAAGGCTGACCACAGCAGTGATGATTGCGAAGTTGTTGTTGCCCTCCAGAGTTGAACCGCGGACAAAACTCTGGTCGATTTTCAGCTTGTCGAATGGCGCATCGCGCAGATAGCCCAGCGAGGAATAGCCGGTTCCGAAGTCATCCAAAGCTAGCCGTACACCAAGTTTCTTCAACTTCGCGAACATGCGATTGGTCGCATAAGGATCGCTAAGGAAGATTGACTCGGTAATCTCCAGTTCAAGGCGCGCAGGATCAAGGCCGGATGCCTCCAGCGCCCGCTCCACCACCACCGGAAATTCCTCATTCGCGAATTGCACGGCAGAGACATTGACCGACACATGAAGTTGTCCCGGCCATTCCGCAGCGTCGCGACAGGCGCGAAACAGGGCCCACTCGCCTATATCGCTGATAATACTGGTTTCTTCTGCAATTGGAATAAACTGGCTGGGGCTAATCCAGCCACGTTCAGGATGATTCCAACGCATCAATGCTTCGAACGACCGGACTTTCTGCGTCCTCGAGGATACGATCGGCTGATAATGCAGCTCGATTTGATCCTGCTGCAAGGCATCGCGCAAATCTTCCTCGATTTGCTTCCTCAATCTGGCACCATCCTTGAGATCGGCGGAATAGAACCGGAACTGTCCACGCCCGCCGCCTTTTGCCGCATAGAGAGCCAGATCCGCGCTGCTGACAAGTTCATCGGTTTCCAGACCGTCATAGGGGGCAATCGCGATACCGATGGAAGTCCCGATTATGGCGCGGCTACCATCGATGGAATAGGGTTGCGAAACCATCTGGATTATGCGCTGGGCAAGGTCGCCCAACTGGCCGCGATCGTCCATGTCCGGCAACATAACCTGGAATTCGTCTCCACCCAGGCGTCCGATTTCACCCTTGTCACCGACTATGCTTTTCAAGCGTTGCGCAACCTGTTTCAGCAATTCGTCGCCCGCAGGATGGCCGAGCGTATCGTTCACCTGCTTGAACCGATCGAGATCGAGCATCAGCAAAGCACAGCTGCGCTTGGCAGCCTTATATGCAACCAGCGTAGCAGTCAGTCGCTTCTCCATACGATGGCGATTGGCCAATCCGGTAAGCGAATCATATTTGGCAAGGCGCGATGCATCACGGTTGCGTTCCCGTTCCGCAGTGATGTCCTGGGCAGCGCCTCGATAACCGACAAACTCACCTTCTGCATCAAACTGCGGCTTGCCCGAAATTGACCACCAGACTTCCTTATCGGCGTCCGAAACCTTCACCCTGGCAGGAAGCGAGGCAAACGAGTTTCGCGCACTGATGAGGAATGGCAAGGGTCGCTGAACTGTGTCCTGTTCATCCTCGCGATCCTCAATGAACAGATCGGAAAGTTTGCAGCCGATAACTTCAGATGAGTCGCAATCCAGATTTCGGATCGCACTTTGCGAAAGGTAGATCAGATCACCATTCTTGTCTGTCGCCCAGAACCATCCAAGTTCGAGATCCTCGAAATTGTTCAGCAGTTCCAAACGGCGTTTCATGTCGCCTTTACTGATCGGAGCCGCGTGGGTCTCTTCGGCAGGATCGGTGGATCCGCCCGAAGAAAATCGCGAAAGAAAGCTGCCCTTACTCATGGCCAAGATCCTTGGTGTCTATCCGGTTCATCATGCCGGATCCTTCAATGCAGACGGTCGCGACCCGTTTTGACTTGCGAGCAGCCCTGATTTTTCAAGGTCCAATGGCTCGCTGAATTGCACGCCCATCCGATCTTCATCACTCCATATCGTTGTGACCGCAAGGATGAGCTTTTGCGATATGGCCAGATTGAACTGTGTACCGGGTGGCACATTCCACAATCCTTCGATCATCGCGCCGCCAACAGAGATGTTGCGAATGGTACCGTTGTAGAATTCCCCGCCATGCTCCAGCATGATCTTGCGCAGCATCTTATGGCGCGGGGCGCGTGCGGATTGTGGTCCTTTGGCAGCGATGACTGGTCCGCCAGCCAGCATCTTGCTTGCGGAATCAAAGTCCACTGCCTTTGAATATATGTAGCCTTGAATGTGGCTACAGCCGAGTTGGCGTACCAGATCCAGTTCATCAAGAGTTTCAACGCCCTCAGCCGTCGTGTCCATGCCAAGCGACTTGGCGAGGCTGGTAATAGAGGTAATGATTGCACCATTGCGACTGCCGGGCTGGGTCGCACCCATGACAAAGCTCTGGTCGATCTTGATCTTGTCGAATGGTGCCTTTTTCAAATAGCCTAGCGAGGAATAGCCGGTTCCGAAGTCATCAAGCGCAAGACGCACGCCCACGCGCTTCAGTGCGGTAAACATTGCGTCCGTGCCTGCATCATCATTCAGGAACACGCTCTCGGTAATTTCAAGCTCAAGACGCGAAGGCTCGATCCCGGCGCGCGCCACTGCATTGGTCACGATCGAAGGCAGCTGCGGATTGGCAAACTGCAAGGGCGAGACGTTGACAGCACAACGGATATTGGGCGGCCAGTTTGACAGATCATTGCATGCTGTCCGGATCGCCCATTCACCAATGGCGGAAATCAGGCCAGTTTCTTCGGCAATGGGCACAAACTTCGTTGGGGATAGCCACCCTTGCGTCGGATGGTTCCAGCGCAGCAACGCCTCGAAGCCGGAAATCTCATCATTATTGGCATAGACTACGGGCTGGTAATAAAGTTCAAGTCCGCCATTAGCGATCGCATCACGCAGATCTTGTTCCAACTTCGACCGCTCTTCAGCTGCTGAATGCAATTCGTTGGAATAGAAGTGATAGCGCCCACGTCCACCGTCCTTGGCCGCATACAAGGCGAGGTCCGAATTGCGCACTAGAGATTCCGAAGTCAGTCCATCGCTAGGCGATACTGCAATACCAACAGATGCACCGATCACGACCCGCTGCCCTTCGATCGAATAAGGCTGTGAGAGAGAATGAATGATTTCCTGCGCCAATTGGCCAAGGCGTGCACGCTCGGTACGACCAGGGATAATGACTTTGAATTCGTCACCGCCGAGACGTCCAACCCGTCCATCCTGACCGACGGTCCGCTCAAGACGTTGGGCAACCTGTTTCAGCAATGCATCACCAGCAGGGTGACCAAGCGTATCGTTCACCTGTTTGAAGCGGTCGAGGTCCAGCAGAAACACGCTGCATTCGCGCTGGCTTTCCTGCGGTGCGTTGAGAATCTTGTCGAGCGTTTCCTGCATCTGGAAACGGTTGGCGAGACCAGTCAATGAGTCATACTGCGCCAGGCGTGTGACGTTTTCCTGACTGCGTTTTTTCTCTGTCAGGTCAGTACCTGATCCACGGAAGCCCACGAAGTTATGGAAACTGTCATACGCAGGACGGCCATTGATCGACCACCAGCGTTCTTCGCCCGGTGTCGCTGCACGGACCCCCAGTTCCTGGAATGACGACCTTGCCGACAAGTGGAATGTGAGCGTGCGCTCCCCTTCCCTGTTGTCTTGCCCAAGATCGAAGAGCTCGATGAATGGACGGCCAATCACTTTGCTTTCGGGTTGCTGAAGCACCTTGATGATCGATGGTGATACATAACTGAGCTGACCTCGGCGATCTGTCTCCCAGAACCAACCCTGCCCCGTTTCCTCATAATCACGCAGAATGTCTTCCGCACGATTGCGCTCACGTTCGCGTGCCTGGGATATTTCCATGCGCTTGCGATTGGTAATCGCCTGATAGCGTCCGATACCCGCAGTAAACGCAGTAGCCATTGCTAGTGCGCCGAATGCTTCCAGCGTTCCGACCGATACCGTTACCATGCCCCAAGACGTAAGCAGGCAGGAAACCTGCTGGGGCGGTCTATCAGTTAGCAGGCTGAAGCATAGCGTGTTGATCGACAATATGCCTGCAATAGCCCACGGCCAGCCTAGCCCCGCCTGATGGACCCAAAGTATCAGCGACAAGGCAAAGCCTGCCACCGGGACCAAAATCGTCAACCAGCCAAGCGGCACCAGCATTTGGGATGCATCACGGTTCTCGCGCTCTATCTCGGCAACTTTTCTGGACAACAGTGCCGCGATGACCGCTGCCACATAGCAAAGCAGGATTTCCTTCGTCGGCAATGATTGTGTCAGCAACGCGCCGAGTGGTAAACCGCTGGCAATGGCGATCGCCATAAACCACCAAGCGGAAGGCACAACGTGGCGGCGTTTGTTGCTTTCATCGCGCGGCTCGACTTTGGACCGGTTCGACTGCGGGCGGCGCGGCGTCGGACTCCGGCGGTCGAGTTGATCGGGTACCGGTTTGACCGTAATTGTTTTTGAAGGGGGCGGCGCATCGGCCGGACGCGTGCGGGCAGGTGCGTTTGCACGCACAACTTGGTCGCCTTCTTGTTTCCGCATCTGCGGTTGCATTCCGCCCATAGGCCACCAATGACGCAACCCTTTTGAAAAATAGTTAATTTTCGGAGGATTCTGGACAGGTTTTGCAGCAAGCACGTTGTCTGCTTGCCAAGCGTGCTGGGGCTGTGCAATTACCCGCATACATACGGAACTGGTTGAGGAAGCGTGAACGCATATGGCAGATGGCACCAAGCTTGAAGACGAAGCCGCTCAGTCGACTACTGCACTGGGCCCGATGATCGGGTTGGCTCGGGAAGATTTTGTCGGTGCTATCGCATTGTTATTACGGGAAACTGCTTCTGATCCGATGCGGTCGATGAAACATGCTCAGGAAATGGGTCAGGACATGGTCAAAATCATGACCGGCCAGTCCGATCTGGCGCCCGATCCCAAAGATAAACGCTTCCGCGACCCAGCCTGGCAATATAACCCGTTTTTCCGGGCGGGTGCGCAATATTATCTCGCCGTTCAAAAGGGTATGAGCAACTGGCTTAACGACCTTGAACTGGACGAGCTGGAACGTGATCGGGCGAACTTCATCTCGAACATTATTATCGACGGTCTGGCGCCGACCAATACGCTAATGGGTAACCCGACGGCACAAAAGCGTTTAGTCGACAGCGGCGGGCTGAGCCTGATCAAGGGTTTGAAGAACGCCTATAACGATATCGTCCATAACAAGGGCATGGTCAGCCAGGTTGACAAACGGCCGTTCAAACTGGGCGAGAATATCGCAATTTCCAAAGGCTCCGTGGTTCTGCGCACAGAGATGATGGAACTGGTGCATTATGCGCCAACCACCGATGAAGTTCACGAAATCCCGCAGCTGACAATCCCGCCACAGATCAACAAGATGTATATTAACGACCTCAGCCCGGAGAAATCGGTCGTAAAGTGGCAGGTTGATAACGGAATTCAGACATTCGTCATCTCGTGGCGTAATCCTACGAAGGAACAAGGCCATTGGGACATGGCCGATTACATCCGCTCCTGCCGGGAAGCGATGGAAGCGGTCTCCAAAATAACCGGTGCAAAGAAGGTTAACGTCTCCGCAGGCTGCTCCGGCGGACAAACTGCAGCCATGCTAGCCAGCAAAATGGCTGCGGATGGGGATGATTTGTTGGGCGCGCTGACGCTCATGGTTTGCGTGCTGCATCCCAAGCAAAACGATATCGAAGCCGGGTCGCTGGTTAGCGAGAATGGCATGGCCCTCGCCCGCCGTCGCGCTGCCAAGAAAGGCGTCATCAAGGGCGATGATCTCGCGCGCGGATTTGCGTGGCTGCGGCCCAACGATCTGATCTGGAACTATGTCATCAATAACTACCTGCTGGGCGATGATCCGCCTGCGTTTGACGTGTTGTACTGGAACGCAGATGCCACCAACCTGTCAGCGAGCCTGATGGGTGACTTCCTGACCGCGTTCGAGACACTTGCTTTCACCCGCAAGGGCGAAGTCGAGATGGTCGATCACAAGGTGGATCTGTCGAAAGTGAAAAGCGATATGTTCATTCTGGGCGGTGTCACGGACCACATCACGCCTTGGAAAGCGACCTATCGTTCAACCCAGCTGTTCGGTTCGAAGGATGTAACCTACGTCTTGAGCCAGTCCGGCCATATGCAGGCGATCCTCAATCCTCCGGGCAATCCGAAAGCCAAATATTACGTCCAGAAAAAAGGCGGTAAGCTGCCGACAACTGCGGATGAATGGCTGCAAGGCACCGAAGAAGTAGCAGGTAGCTGGTGGCCATATTGGGCCGAATGGGTGACCAAGCGCTCGGGTAAGAAAAAGGCTGCACCCAAGAAGCTCGGCAACGCGAAATACAAGCCGCTGGACCCCGCCCCGGGGCTTTACGTTTCCGAAGAAGTTTGACGATCAGAATACTGATTTAACAAAGGAATTTTGCTTGAGCGACCCTATGGCTTTGGCCGAAGTATCGATGGAAAATATCGGCGGGCGCACACTTCGCGTCGCCAGATGGAATCTTGATAAGCCCAGCGACCATCCACCCATCCTGTTTTTCAACGGCATCGGTGCCAATATCGAAGCGGTTGCACCGCTGGCCATCGCGCTGAACGATCGCGGCTTCATCATGTTCGACATGCCAGGTGTGGGGGGATCGCCCGATCCGCTGATCCCTTATAATACCGTGACGATGGCCTGGACCTCGGCACAGCTGTTGGACCGTTTTGGTCTGGATGTCGTCGACGTTATGGGCATTAGCTGGGGCGGCGGCATGGCGCAGCACTTTGCCATCCAGTATCCCGGGCGTACGCGCCGCCTTGTACTGGTAGC
>JAHDDJ010000097.1:4129-7098 GCA_020629385.1 Erythrobacter sp. | reverse complement strand
GATCAGCCCGGATCATGTGAAGCAGATACTGATGAAGCGCTTGACGGCTGCCTATTCAGTGATCGCGACATTGCTGCTGGTGTAGATCAGGCAGTCGCTTCGGGCGCTACAGTCGTGAATATCAGCCTTGGCGGCAGCGCGCCGACGCAAAGGTTGCGAACCGCGATCGCCAATGCTGCGGCTGCAGGCGTGGTCATCGTGGTCTCGGCCGGGAATGATGGCGATTCGACCGAAGCAGGGATCAACCCCGACGAACCCGATCCATTTGCCGCAGGTTTGCTGCAAGCGGGCGGGGGGAATGTCATTATCGTCGGATCAGTCGACGAAAATGGCGAATTTTCGGACTTCAGCAATCGCGCCGGAAGCCTTGCCGGATCCTTTATCAGCGCACGTGGCGAAGGCATTTGCTGTATTTACGAAGATGGCGAACTCAGAATTACAACCGATGAGAATGGCGACCGTTTCGTCACCATTATTTCCGGCACAAGCTTTTCTGCACCGCAAGTGGCTGGCGCTGTCGCGCTGCTGGCGCAGGCATTTCCCAATCTAACCGGCGACGAAATTGTCGAAATCCTGCTCGATACGGCGAGCGAAGCGGGCACCGCTGGTACTGATGCAATTTTCGGCACAGGAATTTTGGACATTGCAGAGGCGTTCAGACCTCAAGGTGCGACCTCTTTTGCAGGCACCACTGTACCGGTAGCTTTCAGTAATGACACCGGGGTTGCTTCGACCGCGATGGGCGATGCGCTGACCAATGTTCAGGTGAATGCCGTGATCACTGACAGCTACGATCGGGCGTTCGAGTATAATCTTGGATCGCGATTGCGGTCCGCTGCGATCCGTCCCAAATTGCTGGGTGCTGTCGAAAGCCGTGGACGGCGCCTTTCAGGCGGCAGTGACACCGTTTCTCTCGCTTTTACGGTCGACGATAGTGTCGGCATCGCGCCGGTGGGGCAGCTGCGCCTCTCGCAGCAGGATGCCGAGATAGCACGCGTGATGGCGGCCAAAGTGGCGCTCAAACTGTCGTCTGATACCGATGTGGCATTTGGTTTTGCGGAAACGGCGCAGGGGCTGGTTGGTCAGTTGCAAGGGCAGAGCCGCCCTGCATTTCTGATTGCAAGCTCGGCGCAGGCAGAAACGGGATTTCTTACCAAGACCGATGCATCCTTTGCATTGCGTCGTCAGTTTGGTGCGTTCAACCTCACAGTTAGTGCCGAACAGGGGGACGCCTATTTCGGCAATTTCCGCATCGCTGAGGGTTTGGCCAATCAGGAGCGTGAACGGCGGCCGGTGAGCAAGCTGGCTATGTCGGCAGATCGCACGTTCGGTGCGTTGGAAACAGCCTTGGGCTTTACTTACATGCAGGAATCGGAAACCGTGCTGGGTGCATTTTTCGATGAATCGCTCGGGGCGGGCGGGGCAAACACGATTTTTGCGGACGCTTCGGCGGCGATTGGCTTGCCTTCACGCTGGCGGATCGGAGCATCCTACCGCCATGGTTTCACCCGGGCGAATGCGCAGGGATTTGTGGCGAGTGAGTCCGGCTTTGGCAGTCAGGCATGGTCTGTCGACCTGTCGCGGCGTGATATGTTCGCTGTTGGGGATCGCTTCGGATTCCGCGTTTCTCAGCCCTTGCGGGTCAACTCCGGAGGTCTGAATCTCGATCTGCCAATTGCCTATGATTACGCTACAGAAAGCGCGATTTTCGGAATCAGGCGCTTGTCGCTGACACCCGACGGGCGCGAGGTAATGGGCGAATTGGCGTGGAGCGGCGGCCTATGGGGCGGCGCTGCCGCTGCCAGCCTGTTCTACCGCAAGCAGCCCGGCCATCTGGCTGCGGCACCCGATGATACAGGCATCGCAGTCAAATGGAGCAAGGCGTTTTAGCCAATCATCGGCGCTATCTACATTCCGGCGCGCTTGGCGAAATAGTGAGCGCGTTCAACCAGCGGGACAACGCGATCAGACATTTTCTTGGCATGCGCGCTTGAGGCGGTGCCATCAATGACGCGCTTTTTGATGCCCTGAATAATGCCGGCCAGGCGGAACAGATTGTAGGAGAAATACCAATCCATCGGGGGAACCGGATAGCCGGTGCGCGCAACATAACGTTCGGTCGCTTCTTCGATCGTTGGTATGCCCAGAGCCATATGATCCAGCCCGCCAATACCGGCGCGGCCATCAACCGGACTGATCCAGTTGAGCATCAAATAGCTGAAATCGCCAATAGGATCGCCCAGCGTCGACAGCTCCCAATCGAGCACTGCAACCACTTTGGGCTCGGTCTTGTGGAAGATCATATTGTCGAGCCGGTAATCGCCGTGAACAATGCTGCTGGCATGCTGCTGCGGAATGGTGGTGGGAAGCCATTCGATCAGCTCGTCCATTTCCGGAATTACTTCGGTTTCGGACAGCTTGTATTGCTTCGACCAGCGCGCAATCTGGCGCGCGCAATAGTCAGTTGGTTTCCCGAAATCGTCCATCCCGATGGCGCTGACATCGGCCTTGTGCAAATCAGCCATGGTGTCGATCATGGCGTTGTAGATGGCAGTGCGTTCGGCATTATCCTTCGCTGCTGGCAGCGACCCGTCCCACAGGCTGCGTCCATCGGCCATGCTCATGACGAAGAACATCGAGCCGATAACGTCCTTGTCTTCGCACAGGCCGTAGGCTTTGGGCACGGGAAAGCCTGTGGGGCCAAGCGCAGCCATCGCTTTATATTCGCGGTCCACCGCATGCGCGCTGGGCAGCAGCTTCCCGAAGGGTTGACGGCGCAACACATAAGAGGCTGACGGTGTATCAATCCGGTATGTCGGGTTCGACTGGCCGCCTTTGAATTTCGACATGGTCAGCGGACCGGAAAACCCCTCGACATTGGCTTCCATCCATTCGGTGAGTTTCGCCTCGTCGAGCTTGTCCGCCTCCGGCACGTCAACCGTACCGACCATTTCCTTTTCGTAATCCAT
>JAHDDJ010000097.1:0-4029 GCA_020629385.1 Erythrobacter sp. | reverse complement strand
AGTCGAAAACGATCACAGAGCGCGCGCTGTGTCCGGCGCGCATCTTGTCGAAGCCGGCATTGATATCTTCCAACCCGATCCGTTCGGCAATGATCGTATCCAGATCGAGCAGGCCGCGCAGGTAGAAGTCCACGAGGCGGGGAAGATCGACCGGGAAGTGGTTTTCGCCCATGATCGCGCCTTGCAGCTTCTTCCCGCTGAGCAAGTCCATCGCGCCCAAACCGACTTTGCAATCCAGCGGCATCATGCCGAGAATGATTGCGGTTCCGCCGCGGCGCAAAGAGGCTACGGCCAGATCGGCAGACGCCTGCCGTCCGACAGCTTCGATCGCATAATGCGCCCCGCCGCCGGTTAGCCCGATAATCTGTTTCGCTGCGTCTTCGGCCAGGGCATCGACGGTGTGCGTCGCGCCCAGAACTTTGGCCAGCTCACGCTTCTCCTCCAGCGGATCGGCAGCAATGACTTTACCCGCTCCTGCGATTTTCGCAGCGTTAATCGCTGCCAGACCAACCCCACCGCAGCCAACCACGACCACGGTTTCACCCGGTGTCACATTGGCCGCGTTGAAGATGGTTCCGGCACCCGTGGTCACTGCGCATCCGAGCAAAGCAGCCCGGTCCAGCGGCATATCCTTGTCGATCGAGACGCAGGCGTTCTCATGGATCAACATTTGCTCGCTGAATGATGACAGGTTGAGCATCTGGTTGACCGTTTCACCACCGTTGCGGGTGATGCGCGGTGATGCATCCGCTGTCCGGCGCGTCGATCCGCCCAGGCACAGGGCCATCCGGCCGGTCACGCAAAATTCGCACTGCCCGCAAAAGGCGGACAGGCAAGAGACCACGTGATCACCAACCGCAACGCTCTTCACTTCGCTGCCGACAGCACGGACCACGCCTGCCGCCTCATGTCCTGGAATACAGGGCAGTGCATGCGGATAAGCGCCGTCGATGAAGTGCAGATCGGAATGGCAAAGCCCGCAAGCTTTGGTATCGATCAGCACTTCATGCGGAGCAGGATCGGCCAGCTCGACCTCGCCAATGACGAGGCCTTCGCCGGGTTTTTCCAGTATTGCTGCTTTCGCCATTACCGGGTCGCCGCCAGATCGCCGGAACTAATATCCTGCGACAATGGTGCAGGGCCCTTGCCATCGCGCAGTGCATTCGCAGTCGGACCATCTTCGGGCAGGTGCTTGGCAAATTCCATCCGTGCGATGGACCGTGCGTGTACCTCGTCCGGTCCGTCCGCAAGACGCAACGTACGCTGATGGGCGTAGGCACTCGCAAGGCCATAATCTTCCGATACGCCGCCACCGCCATGCGCCTGAATCGCATCGTCGATGATCTTCAGCGCCATGTTGGGTGCCTGCACCTTGATCATGGCAATTTCCTGTTTGGCAATCTTGTTACCAACCTTGTCCATCATGTCGGCGGCCTTGAGGCACAGCAGGCGGGTCATTTCGATGTCGATCCGAGCTCGCGCAACGCGTTCTTCCCAGACCGAGTGTTTATAGATCGGTTTGCCGAATGCTTCGCGCTCTTGCAGGCGGCGGCACATTTTGGCCAGCGCCTCTTCCGCTACGCCGATGGTGCGCATGCAGTGGTGGATGCGGCCGGGCCCGAGGCGGCCTTGCGCAATCTCGAACCCGCGCCCTTCGCCAAGAAGCAGGTTGGAGACAGGTACGCGGACGTCTTTCAGTTCCACTTCCATATGGCCGTGCGGCGCATCGTCATATCCGAACACCGGCAAGTGGCGCAGAATGTTCACACCCGGTGCATCCATCGGCACAAGGACCTGAGATTGTTGCGCGTGCCGCTGGTTCTCGGGGTTGGTCTTGCCCATGACAATCGCCACCTTGCAGCGCGGATCGCCAAGGCCCGAAGACCACCATTTGCGGCCATTGATGACATATTCATCGCCATCGCGTTCGATCCGGGTTTCGATGTTGGTTGCATCGGAGGAGGCGGTGAAAGGCTCTGTCATCAGGAAAGCTGAGCGGATTTCACCGTTCATCAGCGGGGTCAGCCACTGGTCCTTCTGTTCGCGGGTGCCATAGCGGTGGAACACCTCCATATTGCCGGTATCAGGGGCGGAACAGTTGAACACTTCGCTGGACCAGCCGATGCGGCCCATTTCTTCAGCGCACAGCGCATATTCAAGGTTCGTCAGGCTCGGACCTTCAAACTCGAATGTATCATCAATGTGGCTCAGCTGTCCCTGCGGCGGCATGAACAGGTTCCAGATGCCTTGCGCCTTGGCCTTGACCTTCATGTCTTCGATAATCTGGATGACTTTCCAGCGATCACCTTCGGCATCCTGCGCTTTGTACGTATCCATATTCGGGCGGATATTTGCCTCGATGAAATCGCGGACGCGATCACGCCAATGGGTCTGCCGTTCGGTGAGGTCAAAATTCATGGGGTGTCTCCTGTTTTCTCTAATCTATGTGTGGATCAATCGTGGCAGAGCCACTCACTGCCGCCAAGGATTCTTTGGACTTCTATTCATCGCGCTGCGCCTCGCGCATCGCGTGTTCTTTCTCGCCCAGAGGGAACAATGTGTAGGCCCATGCGCCCACCAATCCGAGGATAGTGGCGATCCCGAGATATAACATCGCGAGATTGTCGACGATGGCGCCATCAACCGTCCCGGCCACCGCACCCGCAGGCAGGCCGACAATGGCGATAATCAGCCCCGAAAGCAAAATACCGATGCCGTTGACGATCTTTTGCATGAAGAACATGCCGGAAGAAAAAAGCCCTTCCGTTTTGCGTCCCTTCTCGAATTCGAAATGGTCGGACACATCTGCGATCATGGACAGCGTCAGGATCATGGCTGAAATACTGGTGCCTGTTCCGGCGACGAAGCAAGTCAACAGGATAGGTAGCATCAATGGGTCGCCCGGTTCGGGGAACACACCTGCAAAGCGCAGCCAATAGGGCAGGGTGCCAAGCACGAGCGAGACAAGTGTCAGGATGGACGCAGCCTTGGCCTTGCCGAACCGCATTGAAATCGGGGTCACGATGATGAACGCTGCAATGGCTGCAAGGAACAGCATCGCCGAATACAGGGTAAACTGTCCTTGGGTGAACTCCCACACATGGGTGAAGAGGTAAATCGACAAGGCGAATATCAGCCATTGGTTGGTGAAGGCAAAAACCCCGGCAAACATCAGCAGGAGGAAGGGGCGATACTGGAACGCCTCGCGCATCTGCCCGAACCCTTCCGCCGTAGCCGGTTGGATCGCACTGTCGTTGTAATTCTTCACAATCCGCTTCTGCGTGCCGATTGCTGCGACCAAGGCCGCGATCACCATTACGAAAGCGCCAAAAAAGGCGTATTTCGAGTAACCATCAGGATTTAGCTGGCCATTGGCGTATTCGGGCGTGGGGACGAGGAAAATCGCATAGGCGAGGAACATTATCGTCAGCCCTCCGCCCCAACCGAACAGGAAGCGATACCGCATGATAGCCGTTCGGTCGTGATAGTCCCGGCTGAGTTCTGGCAAGAGCGCCAGTGCGGGGACTTCGTAGGCAGAGAAGGTCATCCGGACCAGCATTGCTATCACAAACAAATAGGCGAAGGACTGCCATTCACTCAGACTTGGTGGGTGCCACAGGGCGATCCACGCAATCGCAATCGGGATAACAGCTGCGTACAGCCACGGATGGCGGCGACCGATTTTGGTGCGCGTTTGGTCGCTTAGGTGACCGACCAGAGGATCGATAAACGCATCGGCTATCAACGCCAGCGCAATCGCAAGACTGACCAGATCCGCCCGCATTCCGATGACTTGATTGTAATAGAACAGCAGGAACGTCGCGAATCCGTTGTCCTTGATGCCGTATGCGACCGAACCAAAGCCATACGTAAGCTTTACCTTGAGCGGCAGCAGTTTCGATTTTGCAGTTGCAGCAGCGGCGCTCATGCCTGGTTTGCCTCCGCCATTTGCCGGAGCGCCTCGAACATGTCCGGTTCCTGCGGGTCCCACGAATATTTCGGACCAATCGTAATTCCGCCATCAACAAT
>JAHDDJ010000003.1:4558-38502 GCA_020629385.1 Erythrobacter sp. | reverse complement strand
GCGACGGGCTGGTGCCGGTCTCAACGCTGGGTTCCGACTATTTCCGCTATGACGAAGCGGCGCAATCCCTGATTGGAGAACGAACCGGCAAAACCTATTCGTCCGGTGACGTTCTGGAACTGAAACTCGGGGAAGCAAATCCGCTAACGGGCGCACTCAAATTCATTCCGCTCGATTCTGACGGCAACCCGATCGAAGCCCGTGGCGGCCGCCCGCCCGAACGCAAAAGGTCGAAGCCAAAAGGCAAACCCAAATTCAGAACCGGAAAGCGCGGGCGTCCGGGCAATATCCGGCATCAAGGCAAGAAAAAGCGCTAATGGTCGGGATGATCAGCCGGTGAGGCGGTCGATCTCTTCATTCGAGAAACCGCCCGGCACGATGTAAAGCGGGCAGGGCAAACTACCCGAATGCGCCGAGAAATGGCTGATAAGCGGCCCGGGAGGCCCCTCTGCCGCAGCGCCGAGTACCAGAGCGGCCACTTCGGGGTGATCGGCCAGATATTCCTTGATCACAGCCTGACCTTCGCCATTGCGAACCGAGATCGTCGGCATCTTCCCGCTTTCGGAAAAAAGATTGCCCGCAGCGCTACTGGCCATGACTTCTGCCCTGTCACGGGCCTCTTGTTCGATCGTCGCTTGCACCGAACCGAAGGCGTTGAAATTCTGTTTCGCGACGAGGGCGAGGATGTGAACCCCGCCGCCAGTGGCCATGGCTCTTCGTGATGCGAAGCGGAGCGCTTTGCGCGCTTCTTCGGTGTCATCCATGATTACGAGATAAACGCGCATTCAATCCCCTCGCACAGCACCGCTTGGCTGCCATGCCGTAACGTATCGGATGAAATCGTATTCGGCGCAAGAACCTTGCCCGATTGGCACAAATTGGCCAGAGAGGCACTCAGTCAAAACAGGATTTACCGGACGCTTATGCCAACCCCGATCAAGATGCCCGCGCTTTCGCCCACAATGGAAGAAGGCACGCTTGCCAAATGGCTTGTGAAAGAAGGCGATACTGTGAGCGCCGGCGACATCATGGCAGAAATCGAAACCGACAAAGCGACGATGGAATTCGAAGCAGTGGACGAGGGCGTTATTGCCTCGATCATGGTCGACGAAGGTAGCGAGAATGTACAGGTCGGCACAATTATCGCGATGTTGGCCGAGGAAGGCGAAAACGTCGATGACGCAAAAGCTGCCGCGTTATCCGGCGATGCGCCAAAAGCAGAAGAGGCCGCACCAGCTGAGGAAGCCGCCTCAAATCCCGTACCGGCACCTACACCGGCGCCTGCTCCCGCTCTGACATCGGCACCAGCGCCCGCTGCGAAGGGTGATCGCATTATCGCATCCCCTCTGGCGAAGCGTATCGCGGAACAGAACGGCATCGATCTTTCGACCATAAGCGGTTCCGGTCCAAACGGGCGTATTGTGAAAGCCGATGTGGAGGGTGCATCTTCCGCTCCAAAATCCGCGACTGCCGCCGCTTCACCGCAGACCGGCGCGCCGGTTGCAGCTGCTCCAAGCGAAATCCCCGATTTCGGCATTCCGCATGAAGACGAGAAGCTCAACAATGTCCGCAAGGTCATCGCGCGTCGCCTGACCGAAGCGAAACAGACAATTCCGCACATCTATCTGACGGTCGACGTCCAGCTTGATGCACTTCTCGACCTCCGCAAGCAGCTCAACGGAGCCTTGGAAGCGCAGGAAATCAAACTCTCGGTAAATGACCTACTTATCAAGGCTTTGGCCAAAGCTTTGCAAATGGTTCCGCAATGCAATGTCAGCTTCGGCGGAGATGTTTTGCGCCAATATCATCGTCAGGATGTTTCGGTGGCAGTAGCAGCGCCGAGTGGGCTAATTACTCCGATTATCACCGATGCGGGCGGCAAATCAGTGTCACAGATATCGACCGAGATGAAAGAACTGGCCGGCAAAGCGCGCGACGGCAAATTGCAGCCTCACGAGTATCAGGGCGGCACAGCCAGCCTTTCGAACCTGGGTATGTTCGGAACCAAGCAGTTCGACGCCGTTATCAACCCGCCGCAAGCCATGATTTTGGCCGTCGGGGCAGGGGAGCAGCGTCCGCATGTAGTCGATGGCGCGCTTTCGGTTGCAACGATTATGACCGCAACAGGCAGCTTCGATCACCGCGCAATTGACGGTGTCGATGGAGCCAAGTTTATGGATGCATTCAAAAAGCTGGTCGAAAATCCGCTCGGCCTTGTCGCCTGATCAATGAAGTTCGCTGCCGCATTTGTATTCGCCAGCCTGTCTATGACGGCTGTTCACGATGAGGATTACTCCGACGCTGGCCGTATTCCAGTTATCGGCCTGCAAGGCCCCGACAGCGATGCTTGCCCGGCCATCGGGCGTATTGCCATGTTCGAGCCGAAAAAAGGCGACTTCATGCGTGTCTATACTGACTCCAGCGATCTCGCTCCTATCAAGGACCAATTGCAGCTGTCTTCTTTGGTTTGGCTTTGCGAGGCTGACGAGGGGTGGCAGGGCATCGTCTATCCAAAAAATGAAACACAGGATCTGGGCGACTGCCGCGTGAGCGCGGCCCTGTCCGATCCGGAACCCTATAATGGCCCATGCAATTTCGGCTGGGTCGAAGCAAAGTATATTGAACTGGTGGCAGGTTGATCTGCATAGTTCACAACCGGAGTGAATATGGCGTCCTCATATGATGTAATCGTTCTCGGCTCTGGCCCCGGCGGCTATGTCGCGGCAATCCGCTGCGCACAGTTGGGCCTGAAAACCGCGATTGTAGAGCGCGAGAATTTGGGCGGCATCTGCCTCAATTGGGGCTGTATTCCGACGAAGGCGTTGCTGCGTTCGGCAGAGATCTTCCACTACATGCAGAATGCTGGCGATTACGGTTTGAAGGCGCAGAAAATCGAGGCCGATCTCGAAGCCGTGGTTAAGCGAAGCCGTGGTGTCGCCAAACAGCTAAATCAGGGCGTCACGCATCTGATGAAGAAGAACAAGATCGCCGTACATATGGGGGAGGGCACCCTGACAGGCCCGACTTCCCTAACTGTCAAAGGCGACAAGGGTGAGGAAAAGCTGACCGCTAAACACGTGATTGTTGCGACCGGAGCACGTGCCCGCGATCTGCCCTTCGCCCCCGCCGACGGCAAACGGGTTTGGACCTATCGTACCGCCATGACGCCACCGGAAATGCCTAAAAAGCTTCTGGTAATTGGCTCTGGCGCAATCGGCATCGAGTTCGCCAGCTTCTACAACGATATGGGCTCAGACGTGACCGTCGTCGAGATGCTGGACCGCGTTGTTCCGGTGGAGGACGCCGAGGTTTCCGCCTTCCTTGAAAAGTCACTCACCAAGCAGGGCATGACGATCATGACCGGGGCCGGAGTGGAAGACCTCAAGGTCGGCGACAAAGGCGTAACCGCCAAAATAAAGGGCAAGGATGGCAAGGTCCAGACAACCGAATTTACGCATGTCATCACCGCTATCGGAATTGTGCCGAACACCGAGAATATCGGCCTTGAAAAGCTTGCAGAAATGGATCGCGGCTTCATCCAGATCGACCCGTATGGTCGCACCAAATCCAAGGGCCTTTGGGCGATTGGTGATTGCACACCCGGCCCTTGGCTAGCGCACAAGGCCAGCCATGAAGGCGTGACAGCTGCCGAAGCTATTGCTCAGGAACTGGGCAACAAGGATGTTCACCCGCACGCGCTGGACCGCAACAACATTCCCGGCTGCACCTATTGCCATCCGCAAATCGCCAGCGTCGGCATGACCGAAGCGAAGGCAAAGGAAGCGGGTTATGAAGTCAAAGTCGGTAACTTCCCATTCATCGGTAACGGTAAAGCCATTGCACTCGGCGAAGCGGAAGGGTTCATCAAGACGGTGTTCGACGCAAAAACCGGCGAACTTCTTGGCGCGCATATGATCGGCGCGGAGGTGACCGAATTGATCCAGGGCTATACTGTCGGCAAGCAGCTTGAAACCACGGAGGCAGAATTGATGCAGACCGTGTTCCCGCATCCGACGTTAAGCGAAATGATGCACGAAAGCGTGCTCGGCGCTTACGGTAAAGCGCTACACATCTAGCCGTGGGTAAGGGCACGCACAGCTATGTTCCCGATGCGCGCAACGAGAGCGTCATCATCGATGTAAACGGCGAGCATTTCCCGCGCCCTGAGGCCAAGGTTTCAGTCTTCGATAGCGGCTTCATGCTCGGCGACGGTGTATGGGAAGGTTTGCGTGTCCATAATGGCAAGATTGCTTTCCTCGATCGCCACCTGCACCGGCTTTATCGCGGCGCCAAAGCCATCGCGATGGATATTGGTATATCTCAGGAAGAGATGATCCGTCGTCTCTATGCTGTCATGGCAGCCAATGGCATGGCTGGAGATGGTGTCCATATCCGCCTGATGGTGACGCGCGGTGTTCGTTCGACACCGTATCAGGATCCCCGCGTCGTAATTTCACCGGCAACAATTGTTATCATTCCCGAATGGAAAGACCCCGTTCCGGAAACAGCGACAAACATGCTCAATCTATACACGGTTCATGTGCGCCGTGGTTATCCCGATGTGCAGGACCCCAAGCTGAATTCTCACAGCAAGCTCAACTGTATCACTGCGTGTATCCAGGCCACACAGGCTGGTGCCGACGAAGCCTTGATGCTCGATCCGCACGGCTTTGTGGCAACATGCAATTCCACGCATTTCTTTATCGTGAAAAACGGAGAAGTGTGGACTTCCACCGGTGATTATTGCCTTGATGGGATTACGCGGGGAATGGTCATCGAAATTGCGAAAGAGGCGGGCATCCCGGTGTTCGAACGCAACTTCTCACTGATCGATGTCTATGGCGCGGACGAAGCGTTTACGACGGGCACGTTCGCGGGTTTGGCCCCTGTCGGCTCAGTTGACGGGCGTGAGATCGGAAGCAAACGCGGTCCGATGGTCGAGCGGCTTCAGAAGCTGTACTTGGAGCGCCTCCACCAAGATACAGCAGCATGACGATCCGCATCGCCATGTGGTCCGGCCCCCGGAACATTTCTACGGCGATGATGCGCAGCTTTGGCGGTCGCGCCGACACTTTTGTCAGTGATGAGCCATTCTATGGGGCGTATCTGAAGCAATCAGGTGAGCCGCAGCCCATGGCTGATGCAATCATCGCAGATATGGACTGCGACTGGCACAGTGTAGCTGAAACTATGCGCGGACCAATTCCGGATGGTTCTGCTTTCTGGTACCAGAAACACATGCCTCACCATATGATCGATGCGGTAAGTATTCGCGACTTTCCCGACCATCGCCATGCATTCCTGATCCGCGAGCCTGAGCGGGTAATTGCCAGCTATGCAGTTAAACGCGTGCATGTGAAATTTGACGATCTTCGGTATGATCGTCAGCTGGAATACTTCGAATGGGCGCGGGCAAACTCAAATACTGTACCCGCCGTCATCGACTCGACCAGTTTTTTGAACGATCCGGAAGCACATCTGCGCGCATTGTGTGACAGGTTGGACATACCCTGGGACGTGGGCATGCTCAGATGGAAAAAGGGCACCCATCGAACCGACGGTATCTGGGCCTCTCATTGGTATGACAAGGTCGCCGCATCGACCAGCTTCGGTCCAGCTGTTGGCCCACTTCCAATTTTGGACGGCGATGCTGCGGCTTTGGCGGATAGGTGCCGCCCGTTCTACGAGGCAATGCGTAAACACGCGATCACCGTCTAAAAAAATGGCAGTTCTCTGGCGGACAGGGTGGGAATGGCCTTCGCAATGCTACGGCCGTCTCCGCTCCGCTTCGACTCCGAACCCAGCGGGTTCTTTCCTCACCACCCGCCACAAAAAAGGGCCCCTTGCGGAGCCCCTTTTGATGGCGGACAGGGTGGGATTCGAACCCACGGTACGCTTGCACGCACGGCGGTTTTCAAGACCGCTGCATTCAACCACTCTGCCACCTGTCCGCAGAGAAACCGCTCGCTAGCCAGCTTCGCACGGATTGTCACCACCCTTAATGCCCTCGGATTGACAGTTTTTCACATCATCCCGCCGAAATGCACTTGCGGTTAATGTCGGTTGTGACACGGTAAGGCATGATCAAACGCGCCTTGTTTGCTGCTGCCGCAGCGTTCGCTCTCACATCTCCAACACCGCCAGTCCAGGCTCAGGGTCTCTCATTCGATGCCTATGTGCAATTGATGATGGCGAAGGCTCGTGCCGAAGGTGTGAGTGAGAGCACTTTGCAACGGATGACATCCGGGCTCACCCCGAATGATCGCGTGATCCGTCTCGACCGTGGACAGCCAGGTACACCAACGCGCACCGGTTATCCTGCGCTGGCTCCGTATATCAACACACATGTAAACCCGACACGCATTCGCCGCGGGAAGGACATGTACAATGCTACTCGTTTGATCAGGCAGCGCGTCGAGCAGCAATATGGTGTCCCTTCGGAAATCCTGATGGCGATTTGGGGTCACGAAACCAATTATGGCGGGTTCAAAGGCAATTTTGACCTGTCGCGCTCGCTCGCAACTCTCGCATGGGAGGGGCGCCGACGCGAACTGTTCGAAAGCGAATGGATCGCTTTGATGAAGGTGGCGGACAAGGGGTATTCGCGCTCGCAACTGGTTGGCAGCTGGGCGGGTGCATTTGGAAATCCGCAGTTTCTGCCAAGCGTCTATCTACGCCTTGCCACCGACGGTGACGGAGACGGGCGCGCCGATATCTTTAACAACCGCGCTGATACTCTGGCCTCGATTGCCCGATATTTTCAGGATTCCGGCTGGCGAAGCGGTCAGCCATGGGGTGTTCGTGCTTCGGTTCCGGACAATCTCGACAGACGCGCTATCGAGAACAAGATTGTCGCGCCTGTTTGTCCGCGCGTCCATGAACGCCACAGCCAGTGGAAGACCGTCCGCGAGTGGCGAAATCTCGGCGTTCAACCGCAAAAATATCTCGCAGATGACGTGATGGCATCCTTCTTTCAGCCCGACGGACCTGGAAAACCTGCATGGCTCTTAACCTCAAATTATAGGGTTATCCTCGAATATAACTGCTCGAATTACTACGCGATGAGTGTGGGGTTACTAGCAGATGAGATTGCCAACTGATGTCCGTGCCCGGGTTCTTGCCCTTGGTTTAACTGCGCTTTTGGCGGCGTGCGGCCGCTTTGGCGGCGACGATACGCCGCGTTTTGAAAGTACATCAAGTGCTACAGTTGAACGCAGTTCAACCGGCCCCGAAGCAGATTTCCCGGTAGTTCTGGGGGAGCCATACACTGTGAATGGCACCCTTTACACACCAGTCGACACACTGAACTATGACGAAGTTGGCTATGCCGTTGCCGATCCTTCTGGCGGAAACGGCGTTACGGTGGCGCATCGCACACTTCCGATGCCGAGCTATGTCGAAATTACTGCGCTCGATACCGGCAAGACCGTCCTCGCACGCGTCGAACGCCGTGGACCAATGAGCGGTAACGGTGTTGTTGGTCTATCGGCAGGTGCGAAGGCGCAGCTTGAAGTTGCGGAGAACGCGCCAGTTCGTATTCGCCGGGTCAACCCGCCCGAGGTTGATCGCGCTCAATTGCGTATGGGCCAAATGGCACCGCTGCGGATGGAAACACCAAAGTCATTGCTAGCTGTGCTCAAACGCAAACTGGCCAACAATGCGTCGGTCAGCCTCGCGAGTGCCAAACAGCAATCGGCAGCCTCTGTTGCGCCGAATGCAGCGTCACCTGCGAAGGTTGCATCTGGCACAAAAGAGCTTCCACCAATTGCGGCACTACCGAAGCGGAAGGCACCGCCATCTGTTGCTGCCAAGCCACCGGTACGCGTAGCAACGACACCTATGAAATCCGGCAACGCGACCGATTTCGAGAAAGCATTCACAGGCGAGCGGAAAGCTGTGAAATCCTATCCGCTTGCTCCAATCGGAAACGCAAGGCAGGTGAGTGAAGTTGCACCAATGCCTACAGTGCGATCGGCACCCAGGCAGGTCAGCGCTGCGCCAAGAACAGCGCAAAAAGCCGAAATACCGGCGGACGGCGATTTCGTGGTCCAGGCCGCAGCATTCTCGAGCAAAGCCAATGCCGACAAACTGGCTAATTCTATTGACGGTTTCGTCGAAAAGTCCGGCCGGTTCTACCGCGTACGAAAGGGACCCTTTGTAAGCCGTGGACAGGCGGAAGCTGCTCTCGCAAAGGTACGTGCGGCTGGCTATAAGGACGCACGCGTCTACAAAGCGGGATAGAACACCGGCTCCTGCCGGTTGGCAGGAGTGTCTGTGCAATTTTGGCTCAAGATAAGTGCAGCAGCGGCAATGGTGCTGACAACGGCCTCACCCGCCGCTGTGTCCGCGCCCGATGAAATCACGGCAGGCGCGCCGATTACGCTTCTGCTGGATGCCAATACCGGGCAGGTTTTGCATTCCGTAAATGCCGACCGCCGCTTTATTCCGGCCTCGATCACCAAAGTCATGACGGCCTATGTCGCATTCGACATGATTGCGTCTGGCAAGCTATCTCCTGATCAGCAACTTACCCTCAGCGAACGTGCCGCAGAGGAATGGTATCGCACCGGTTCGACCATGTTTCTGGAACCGGGCGAGCAAGTGTCCGTCGATACGCTTCTTCGCGGAATTACCGCCGTATCCGCAAATGATGCGAGCATCGTTCTTGCCGAGGGAGGTGCAGGCTCGGTGGAGAGCTGGGTCGAACGCATGAATAGCACAGCCGTAGCTCTAGGCATGGAGAATACACATTTCGGCACGCCCAATGGCTGGCCTGACGATGGCAAGACATTCACAACGGCCAATGATCTGGCACTGTTGGCCCGTGCGCTGATTCAGAAACATCCCGACCTTTACGCACGCTATTTCGGCAAAGAAGGGTTTCGATATAACGGCTTTGCGCAAGCCAATCATGACCCGATTTCCGGCGTGATCGACGGTGCTGACGGGATCAAAACCGGATATACCAATCAGGCAGGACACGGCTTTGTAGGAAGTGCAGAACGGGATGGGACCCGGTTGATCATGGTGGTTGGCGCTGTCGACGAGGAAGAACGACGCGCACGCATCAGTAGAGACCTTATTTCATGGGGATTCGATGGGTTCCAGCGCCGCCTGATTTTTCAGGAAAATGAAAAAGTGGGAGCGGCCCGGGTGCAAAACGGCGATAGGCCCGCCGTCACGCTAGTGGCAGCAAAACCGCTGGTGATCGCCATTCCCAAAAACGTTACATCTTCCCCGACCTATCGCCTGCGTTATGAGGGGCCTTTGGAGGCGCCCATCACAGCAGGAGACGAAGTGGCCTATCTGGAAATGGTCATCGAAAAGAAAGTGCAAGCGCGCATTCCGGTTGTGGCGGCAGAAGATGTACCACGTGCCGGCTTCTTCCGCCGCATTCTCAACGCTTTCGAAAGTTGGTTCACATGACGCAGGGCAAGTTTATAGCGTTCGAGGGTGGAGAGGGCACCGGAAAGTCCACTCAGGCAAAATTGCTTGTTGCAGCATTGGAAAGCGCCGGTTTATCGGCTGTTCTCACCAGAGAACCAGGTGGTACCGCAGGCGCGGAGGCAATCCGGTCACTTCTACTCGATCCTCCCGGAAACGGGTGGAATGCAAGAGCCGAAGCTCTGCTCTTTGCCGCTGCACGATCCGATCACGTTGAGAAATTGATTACTCCCAGTCTTGCCGAGGGGAAATGGGTGGTCTGCGACCGCTTTTTAGACTCAAGTAGAGCCTATCAGGGCGGTGCAGGCGGTTTGGGCGATCAGACCATTCGCACCTTGCATGACATTGGCAGTGAGGGACTACGGCCAGATCTCACTATCCTGATCGATGTTCCACCGCAGCTTGTCGCCGAGCGACTTGCCCAGCGCGACGCCGGTGTTAGCGACGCGATTGGCGGGCGCGATGCTGCCTATCATGCATCTGTTGCCGCAACCTTCCTTGAACTGGCAAAAGATGATCCTGACAGCTTCGCGATCATCGACGGAAAGGGAAGCATAGACACGATCCATCAGCGCGTGAAAGGCGCAATTTTTGAGCATCTGGGTAATTCTCTATGACTTTGATCGGTCACGAGACTGCATGGACCGAATGGCGGACAGCCATGGCTGGACCGCGCATGCATCACGCTTGGCTGCTCGCCGGACGTAAAGGTCTCGGTAAAATGCAATTTGCGCTCAAAGCCGCTCGCGAGCTCGTCGATCCGGATGGCGCGATTGCTCCTGACAACCAGCACCCTGACATCCACATCCTCAACAAGCTTCCAAAAGACGAAAAGGAAGAGAAGAAGCGCGAGGACGGCAAACCGTTCGAAACCAAACGCAATATCTCGGTTGCCCAGATACGCGCCATGCAACAACGGCTGACCACGCGGCCGACGATGGGATCGAAACGGGTCATCATCATCGATCCCGCCGATGATCTGGAAACCAGCGCTTCCAACGCGCTTCTTAAAAGTCTGGAAGAACCGCCGATAGGGACGTTTTTCGTCCTGATTGCACATAGACCTGCCAGACTGCTTCCGACCATCCGGTCCCGGTGCCGTTCCGTGCGCTTCCCAACTATGAGCGACGATCAGGTCATGCAGTTCCTCGCGCGCGAAGCCCCTGAAGCAGACGCTGCCACTCGTGAAGCCGCCATGATGGCCGCCAGTGGGTCGCCCGGCGCTGCGCTGGAGTTTGTCGAACGTGATCTGGGCGCGATTTTCACACTCATGCAGTCGATCATGCGGGATGGTGATGCCGATTTCTCGCGGCGTGGCCGCCTTGCCGAAACCATCGGTGCACGGCCAAGTCGCGAACGGATATTGGCAACCCTCGATCTGGGCCGCGCGGTTGTCGCCAATGCGGTCGAGAGCGCTAATGCCTCGGATTATCCTGCCATCGCAGAAGCGCACGCCGAGCTGGTCAGGCTGACAGGCCAAGCGCCCACCTTCAATTTCGATGCGGGACTGCTGATCGCCGAAATCGGAAGCTTGCTTGCCGCCGCCGCCGCACCTAGGGAACGGGCCAATGTCTGATCCATATTACATCACCACCGCCATCAGCTACCCTAATGGCAAACCGCATATCGGCCATGCCTATGAAGCAATTGCTGCCGACGTCATTGCCCGCTTCCAGAGAGCGCAGGGCAGGGAAGTCCGCTTCCAGACTGGCACAGACGAACACGGCCTGAAAATGGCCCGCAAAGCCGAAGAGCAGGGTAAGACCGCACGCGAACTGGCCGATGAAATGTCCGGGTGTTTTCAGGACATGTGTGCCGCGCTGAATATCAGCCATGACCGGTTTATACGAACGGTAGAGGACGATCACCACCGCGCCAGTCAGGCACTCTGGCAAGCGATGGAAGCCAAGGGCGATCTCTATCTCGACAGATATGAAGGATGGTATTCGGTCCGCGACGAAGCCTATTACGACGAAAAGGAGCTCGTCGAGGGCGAGGGCGGCGAAAAGCTTTCTCCGCAGGGCACGCCGGTCGAATGGACCGTGGAGGAAAGCTGGTTTTTCCGCCTGTCCAAATATCAGGACGCGTTGCTGAAATTGTATCAGGAAACGCCCGAATTCCTCCAGCCCGACAGTCGCCGAAACGAAATGATTGCTTTCGTGTCCGGCGGGCTGAAAGATCTGTCGGTGTCGCGGACCAGCTTTGATTGGGGCGTGAAGGTGCCGGGTAGTGACAACCATGTGATGTATGTCTGGGTCGATGCATTGACCAACTACCTCACAGGGTTGGGCTATCCAGAAGAGACAGAGGATATGGCCAAGTTCTGGCCGGCCGATTTGCATCTGATCGGCAAGGATATCGTACGGTTCCATACGATCTACTGGCCGGCCTTCCTGATGAGCGCCGACTTGCCTTTGCCGAAACAGGTCTTCGGGCACGGCTTCCTGCTAAATCGCGGAGTGAAGGAATCGAAGAGCCTCGGCAATGTGTCGGATCCGATGGCGCTCGCCGAAACTTACGGCGTCGATGCGCTGCGTTATTTCCTGATGCGCGAAGTGGCGTTCGGACAGGACGGTTCGTATTCACCGGAAGCGATTGTGACGCGCTGTAATGCAGAACTCGCAAACAGTTTCGGCAATCTGGCGCAGCGTAGCCTGTCGATGATTTTCAAGAATATGGATGGCAATCTGGCGCATGACGGCGCCGAAAATGCTGACGACATGGCGCTGGCAAAGCAAGTCAGTGAGGCTTGCACCACATTGCAGGATAAGTTCGAAACTCTTGCCTTTAGCGAAGGTCTGGATGCCTGGATGAAAGCGGTGTTCGCCTGCAACCAGTATGTCGACGAACAGGCGCCTTGGACGCTCAAGAAAACAGACGAGACGCGGATGCGTGTCGTCCTGACTACGCTGTTCAGGCAAGTGCGAACGCTGGCGATCGCGGTACGCCCAGTCGTGCCCGCAGCGGCAGATACGCTGCTCGACCAGATGGGTATCCCGGCAGGTGATCGCGACTATGCCGCCTTGGGTGATCAAGACTGGTTTGCACGCTTAATCGATTGTGGGTTCGCTCTGGACAAGCCAAGCGGTGTGTTTCCGCGTCTCGAAATGCCCGAAACGGAGGCTGCGTGATGCTGATCGATAGCCATTGCCATCTCGAATATGACGGCCTGATCGAGGATCAGGACGGCGTGCTGGACCGGGCACGTTCTGCCGGTGTGCAGGGCTTTCTCAACATTTCGACCAAACAAAGCGAGTGGGATCAGGTTGTCGGCACAGCAGCGCGGGAAATTGATGTGTGGGCCAGTGTTGGCATTCACCCGCACCATGCCGATAGCCACGCGGATCTCGATATTGACGACCTGCGGAAAGCGGTCAGCCATCCGAAAGTAATAGCCATCGGCGAGACCGGGCTGGATTACTATTACGACAAGTCGGACCGTCAGGTTCAGCAAGAATTGTTCCGCCGCCACATCACAGTGGCGCGCGAAACACAGTTGCCAGTTATCATCCATACCCGCGATGCCGAAGAGGATACCGCTGCAATTCTGGCAGAAGAATTGGGGAAGGGGGCCTTCCCTGCGCTTATCCATTGTTTCACGGCATCGGCTGAATTCGGTCAGACTGTCTTGGATCTTGGTCTGACGATTTCGCTGTCCGGGATTGTGACTTTCAAGAATGCGAAAGAATTGCAGGAAGTCGCGAAGTCTGTTCCTGCAGATCGCATTCTAGTGGAAACAGACAGCCCGTTTCTCGCGCCGGTCCCGCATCGCGGAAAGACCTGCGAGCCCGCTTATGTCCGTAACACCGCGGAATTCGTGGCCGAACTGCGCGACACAACGGTCGAAGACATCGCCGAAACTACCACGAAGAACTTCTTCCGCTTGTTTGCGAAGGCTGCTGCATGAAGCTGATCATGCTCGGCAGCGGTACGTCCACTGGCGTGCCGCGCATTGGCAATGATTGGGGCGAATGCGATCCCGCCGAGCCAAAAAACCGCCGCAGCAGGGTGTCCATTATTGTTGAAAGCAATGCCGGACAAAGACTGCTGGTCGACACCTCAACCGATCTCCGCCAGCAATTTTTGGATAATAATATCAATCGAATAGATGGCGTTTTTTGGACGCATGATCACGCCGATCATTGTCACGGTATCGACGATCTCCGGGTCCTTCGGTTTGACCGCAAAGGCCCAATTCCAGGTTATGGGTCGGAAGAAACCGTCCGACGCCTCAAGCTGCGATTCGATTATATCTTCGCAGGACAGCATGGCTATCCGACCATCTGCAGCATCGACACGCTCGACCGGTTGCGGATGTGTGCTGGCTTTGGTGTGGAAAGCTGTCAGATGCCACATGGGCCAACTGAAAGCACCGCATTTCGGTTCGATGCTGATGGTAAATCAATAGTTTACGCGACCGACTTCAGCGAAATTACAGGCAAGATGGTGGCTCTTGCAAAGGGCTGTGATGTTCTTGTTTCCGACTGTTTGAAGCGCAAGAAGCATCCGACGCACGCCAATCTCGAAATGGCTATCGAATTCGGCCGTCGTGCCAAAGCAGGTAAGACAGTGTTGAGCCATTTGGACAAAACAATGGATTATGCGACTTTGGCGGCAGAAGTTCCGGCTAACGTGATTGTCGGATATGACGGATTGGAGATTGTCGCATGAATGACTGGCTTCACGTTATCTGGGCTGCTGGCGCGTTGGCGTTGGCGGGCGGAGCCTTGGCCGGCTACCGTCTCAGCTGGCGCAAAGGATTGGTCTACATTTTGATGTGGGGCTGTATTTTCACCTTGGTTACGCTGATTATCAATGCGGTTGGGGGCTACTAGGCCCCGAAACACGGCGATCCCACATTTAACATAATATATATTATCATTCTCTTGGTGAAGCCAGTCCATGCATCAAATCGACCGCCTACTCTCAATCATGGCGCGATTGCGCGACAAAGAGCACGGATGCGAATGGGATCTTGCCCAGGACTTCAAATCCATCGCGCCATATACAATCGAGGAAGCCTACGAAGTCGCCGATGCAATCGACCGCGACGACACGGACGAATTGCGGCAGGAACTCGGCGATTTGCTACTCCAGGTCGTATTTCATGCGCGCATGGCAGAAGAAGACGGTCTGTTTGCCTTCGATGATGTGGCCAGGGCAATTTCAGACAAGATGGAAGCTAGACATCCGCATATTTTCGGCGATGAAGGCGGCACCATGGGTGAACGGCGTTGGGAAGCGCTGAAAGAGATAGAACGGGCCGAGAAGGGCGCAACAAGCGCCATGGACGGTGTCGCTACTGCCCTTCCCGCACTTCTTCGCGCGGAAAAGCTCCAGAAACGCGCCGCACGGACCGGTTTCGACTGGCCAGACCGGGAAGGCCCGGTGGACAAGTTGCGTGAAGAACTGGGGGAACTTGCTGACGCGTCTGCTGATCAGCAATCCGAAGAAGCTGGCGACCTTCTATTCGCGGCAGTGAATGTTGTCAGGGCGTACGGTATCGCTCCGGAACAAGCGCTCAAAGATGCGAACGCCAAGTTCGAACGCCGTTTTCGAGCAATGGAAAGCCTTAGCGGTGGCAAGTTCAACACTTTGGATATCGATGCGCAAGAAGCCTTATGGCAAGTTGTCAAAAGCGCCGAGCAAGACGGCAATCGGGATTAGAGGCTTTCGAAGCGCCCTAATTCTTTGGGTGTAAGCCTAACATCGATGGCCCGCATCGGCCCTTTGTCCCCCTCACCGGCATCCTCTTCATTGAGAACATGACCGTGCGCATGAAGCCAGGCAATTTTCTGACCCGCACTGGCCGGAAGAATCAGACGATGCTCTTTCGCATCGGCTGTGAGCATGGAATCGAGCACCTGTACAATCGTATCCACCCCTTCCCCGCTCATCGCGGAGATCGGAACTACGTCGTCTGAATTGACCGCCACATCACCAAGCTCGACCCGCGATTCTTCATCCAGCAGGTCCCATTTATTCCAGGCTTCAACGATAGGGATGGAAGAGGCACCGTCTTCGCCGTCAATCACACCCAAATCGGTCAATACACCAAGAACCTGCGCCTTCTGTGCCGCAGCCGCAGGGTTAGAAACATCACGAACGTGGACGATCACATCGGCGGCGGTAACTTCTTCCAGTGTTGCTCGAAACGCAGCGACCAATTGTGTCGGCAGGTCAGAAATAAACCCGACTGTATCGGACAGAATCGCCTTTTCGACGCCAGGCAAGCGAACGGCCCGCATGGTCGGATCAAGCGTTGCAAACAGCAAATCTTCCGCCATGACGTCAGCGCCCGTCAGGCGGTTGAAAAGTGTGGACTTTCCAGCATTGGTATAGCCGACAAGTGCAATAACAGGCCAGGGTGCCCTTCCCCTGCGCTCGCGATGCAGAGCGCGGGTTTTCCGAACCTGCTCCAATTCGCGGCGCAGACGCGACATGCGCTGCCGGATCATTCGCCGATCGGCCTCGATCTGCGTTTCCCCCGGCCCGCCAAGGAAACCGAAACCACCGCGCTGGCGTTCAAGGTGTGTCCAGCTACGCACCAACCGACTCTGCTGGTAATCGAGATGCGCCAGCTCCACCTGCAAGCGCCCTTCCGCGGTTGCCGCGCGCTCGCCGAAGATTTCAAGGATCAGGCCGGTCCGGTCGATGACCTTGCGTTTCAGTTTTTCTTCGAGATTACGTTGCTGGATGGGCGACAATGCACCGTCGACAATAACCAGTTCGGCCTCTTCGAGATTGCAAGCCGTCTGGATATTCTCCACTTGACCTGCACCGAAAAGCGTATTGGGCCTGACGTCACGTACGGGAATAATAACCCCTTGCGCGATGACTATGCCAATCGCCAGCGCCAGACCGCACGCTTCCTCCAGACGCCCCTCTGCATCCAGATCGTACGCCTGTCCCCTGATATCCGGACAAACGACGACAGCTCGCGCACCGCGCGAAACTTCGCCCATCAGATCATCGTCGAAACTCAGTCTTCGTCTTCCCACTCGCCGGACAGGTCGACATGGGTGTCGGGCTGGATTGTCGAAACGGCGTGTTTGTAAGCCAATTGGACGAAACCGTCCCGCTCGAGCAGCATACAGAACAGATCGTACGCTGCGATTGCGCCTTGCAGCATCACGCCATTCACCAAGAACATCGTGACTTGCGCCTCAGCATCACGAACACTGCCAAGGAATATATCCTGAAGCAGGCGCTGTTTGCGGTTGCTTTCCTGACTGGAAAACTGCGTTGCATCCATAGGCTGACCGGGCATGATCGTGGAGATCGCGTGCTTGTAAACAAGCTGCGTTTGACCATCACGTCGCAGAAGGATCGAAAAATTGTCGAACCACGTAACGACGCCCTGAAGTTTGACACCTTTGACCAGAAACATGGTAACCGGTATCTTGTTTTTGCGCAGCAAATTCAGGAAAGCATCCTGCAAATTTGCCTGCTTCGCCGGCATGCTGTCATCGCCCTTGCTCTTTGGCCGGGCCGACAATGTGCGTCCATCGGACATTATTTTCTCCATTATTGGCGGTCGACTCCAAGGGAACGACCGCAATCTGGCGCAACCCAAACAGCTGCTGCACCGGTTTCCGCATCAAAATATGAACGGCAGAACAGAATTTCAATTGGAAAGAAGCGACATGCAGGCGCTTAATCGTCTGTTTCACGATCCTTTTTCCGGTCACCCATGCCCAGGAGCTTCAACTTGCGATGGAGTGCTGAGCGTTCCATGCCAATAAAGCTCGCCGTTTTGGAGATATTTCCCGAAAAGCGGCGTATCTGGATACTGAGATATTCACGCTCGAAAGTCTCGCGTGCCTCACGCAGCGGCGCTCCCATCAAAGCAGCGATACCGCCACCGCCGCCCAGTTTTCCGCCGGTGACTTCGCTGGGAAGCATGGACGGCTCCACTGTTTCGATTTCATCCCGGGGTGTAAGAATTATGGTGCGCTCGATGACATTACGCAGCTGGCGGACATTCCCCGGCCAATCATAGGCTTGCAGCGCCGCCATGGCATCTTCTGAAATTGCCGGGGCCGGAATGCCCTGTTCTGCCGCATGACGGGTAAAGAAATGCTCGGCCAGAGCCGGGATATCGTCGCGCCGCTCGGATAGCGAGGGCACCAGTACCGGTACAACATTGAGGCGGTAAAACAGATCTTCGCGGAAGCGTTTCTCGTCCATTTCGAGCTGGAGATCACGAGCACTTGAGGAAACCACACGCACGTCCACACCAATCTGCCGGCTTCCCCCTACCCTGACAAAGCTCTGTTCGGTCAGAACGCGCAATATTCGCGCCTGTGTCGACAAAGGCATGTCAGCAACTTCATCGAGGTAGAGTGTGCCACCATCGGCCAATTCGAGAAGTCCTGGCCGAACGAGCTTCCCGCCGCTTTCCTCCCCAAATAGTTCCTGCTCGAAACGCTCGGGCGTAATGCGCGCCGAATTCACAATCACAAACGCGTTTTCCGCACGCGGACTCCAGCTATGTAACAGTCGAGCAGCGACTTCCTTACCCGCCCCGGCAGGGCCAGTAATCAACACCCTGCTCCCGGTCGACGCGACACGTTTCAATGTGGCACGGACATTGTTGATAGCAGCCGAATTGCCGTTGAATTCCTCGCCGTGGGAAAATCCACGCCGCAAGCGATCATTTTCACGCCGCAACCGTTCCGTTTCAGTTGCGCGTTCCACCAGGTGCAGCAGTCGTTCAGCCTCAAACGGCTTCTCGATAAAATCCATGGCTCCACGGCTGACCGCAGACACTGCCGTGTCGATATTGCCATGGCCCGAGAAGATAATCACCGGTAGCTCGGGTTCTCTTTGTTTGATGGCATCGAGCACCTCAAGGCCGTCCATCTGGCTACCGTGGAGCCACACATCCAACAAAACCAGGCTGGGCCGCCGTTCATCTACGGCAGCCAACGCGCTGGTGCTGTCTGCGGCGGTCCGGCATTCGTAGCCTTCATCGCTAAGTACGCCGGCTACGAGATCACGAATATCGCGCTCGTCATCGACTATGAGGATATCTAGCGCCATTGCGCTGCTCCTTTTGTGGATTGGTCGGGGGGATTGAATGTCATTCTGCGCCCTCACCTGCATTGACTAGAGGATCACGCGCAAAGCTTAGGGACACACGAGTGCCGCCTGTACCGGCGGATGAAAACGTCATCTCGCCACCATGTTCCTCGACGATCTTGTTTACGATGGCGAGACCAAGACCGGTGCCTTTGTCTCGTGTGGTGACATAAGGCTCCATGATTCTCTCGCGATCTTGCGGCAGACCGACGCCGTTGTCTTCGATAATCACACGTATCGTGTTTTCATCACCCAGTACTTCAAGCGCAATCCGGCCTCGATAATCGGGTTCGGCATTTGCGGCCTTCGCTTCAACCGCCTCGACGGCGTTCTTGAGGACATTAGTCATTGCCTGGCCCACCTGATGCCGGTCACAGGCGATCATTTGCGGTGGTTCAAGTTCGGTCTTGAATGCATAATCCACTTGTGGATGCGCGACTTCCTGAAGGAACAGCGCTTGCCGCACCAGATCAAGCGCATCTTCTGAACGGAAAACAGGTTTAGGCAGCCGCGCAAAGGACGAAAACTCGTCGACCATTTTGCGCAAATCACCGACCTGTCTGACAATTGTGTTCGTCAGATCGTCGAACAATTCACCATCGGATTCTATCTGGCGGCGATATCGGCGCTTCAAGCGCTCGGTTGCCAACTGGATAGGGGTAAGCGGGTTCTTGATTTCGTGTGCAATGCGGCGGGCAACATCAGACCAGGCTGCCTGCCTCTGGTCGAGCAGCTGACGGGTAATATCCTCGAATGTGATTACCTGTCCGTCCGATGTCTTTGCAATCTTGACCGCCAAAGTCAGTAACTCGCCGCCTTTGGTGTGATTGATGACGCCGCTGGCTAAACCGGCAGCCACCATCGCGGACAATTGCGGTGCAGCATCTTCCAAAGTCTCGCCGGATACCACTTGGGATCCGGGAGGAAGAAGCACCTCCTGCGCAGTGCTGTTCATCAGCTTGATTGCACCGTCTTCATCGATCGAGACAATCCCGGCAGATGTCGATTCCAGAAGCGTCTCCATAAAGGCGCGGCGCTGATTGATCTGCTCGTTCGCGGAAACAAGATCGGAAGTCTGCTTTTCGATCTGCGCCGTCATTCGGTTGAAGGCGCGGTTCAACAATCCGATTTCATCAGCGCCAGTCCGTCCATCGACCCGCAGGGCGAAGTTACCCGCACCAACTTTGCGGGCGGCAGCAACGAGATCAGTCAGTGGCTCGACTTGCCTGTCCGCAAACCGCAACGCAAACCAAACCGCCACGCCAACAAGGCCGAGTGACACAAAATACAAAGCCAGGTTGAAACGCAGCTGGAGCGCGCGCGCGCGCGTGGTCAAAACATCATAGGCATTCGAAATCGATTGGGCTCGTTCCCAATACCGAAACGGTCCGGACTCCGAATTGCGCGCATTATACAGATAAATACCGCTCTCTTGGTCAATCGGAGAAAGAGCTTCGATACGTTTCTCGTCCGCTGTGACCGAAACCGGCTCCCCCGCTTCAAGCGTAGCAATGGCCTCGTTTGCATAATCAACGGGCACGTTATCGCCACTCAGATTAAGGACAATCGCCGTACGGAAACTGCCATCATCGACCCTCTGCAAAATAGCGGTTTCATTAAGTTCGCGGCCCTGCATCTGCAAATTGTACCAGTCGATAAAATCATCATCGGTGATGCTGGCAGATTGGAGATATGCGCGCAGATCGTTGGCCATTGTGATCGTCTGGGTGCCAACCTGAAGCTGGTTTTCTTCGTAGTACCCCTCTGCCAATTCGTTGGCGTTCTGCATCAGCCCGCGCGAATTATCGGAGAACCAGAAATCGACTCCAGACTGGAATAGAAATGCAGCAAAAGCCGCCACCAGCAATGTCGGCACAGCGGCGACCATGGAGAAAAAGAACACAAGCCTCGTATGCAAGCGAGCAGTACTGCCTGCTGCACGGCGAATTGCCATCCTCCGGCCAAAGAGAATGAGCAAACCCAAAGACGGTATCAAAGTGGCTATAAGCAGCGTCGCAACTTGTGCTGCAGGCAACAGCCTGCCGTCGGGCGGGGCATTCGAAAACGCCAGATATGTCGTGGCAAACATGGCCAGAACCGCAACCAGCGCGGCGACTTCAAGCAACATGAAGAAATTGGAGCGCCTTGTCGCAACCACGAACCTGCGCCAGAAACGCGGGGTCCTGCGTGAATCCGAAAGTGCTGCACTTGCCATCGTTGCAGAGTTACAACGCCACTGTTGCAAAAATGCAAGAGGAAACTGATCCGGCTGCCGCTTGATTAGCTCAGTTCAGCCGTTCCAAGGAAAACCGGTCGGGTTCAATTTGCAGGTCGACGATACGTTTGTGCAACGTATTCCGATTGATCCCGAGCAATTTCGCAGCCCGGAGCTGATTGCCATTCGTCTGTTGCAAGGCCCATTCGAACAAAGGCTTTTCAAAGGCTGCCTGCGCCGCGTGGTATACCGTGCCGTTAGCCGGGTTCGCAATCTGGATCCATTGGTTGAGAACGGCGCCGAAGTTTCCAAGTGTGGCCGTATGGCTTTGAGGGGCGGTTTCACCCATCATACCTTCGACACTGGCTGCATCGATCACATCATCGCGGGCCATCAGGGCCAGGCGGAAAACCGTGTTTCGTAGTTCACGCACATTTCCGGGCCAGCTTTGCGCCTGCAGCAGTTCAACTGCCCGATCCTCTATCGTGCGATGCGGCAACCCGTCTTGAACAGCCTGAACCAGAAAATGGTTGGTCAATGCCCTGATGTCATCTCGCCTGTCGCGAAGTGCAGGAAGCTCGATGGGCACCACGTTCAATCGGTAGAACAGGTCTTCCCGAAATGTGCCGCTGGCAATCATCGGCTTCAGGTCGCGATTGGTTGCTGCCACGATACGGACATCAATTTCGATCTCCTGACGGCCGCCCACGCGCCGGATGCGCCCGGATTGCAAAGCACGAAGCAAACGTGTTTGCGCGTCGATGGGCATGTCACCGATTTCGTCAAGAAACAGAGTGCCACCATTAGCCTGCTCGAACTTGCCGATTGATTGCGCGATAGCGCCGGTGAATGCTCCCTTTTCGTGACCGAACAATTCGCTTTCGATAAGGTCGGCAGGAATAGCTGCCGCATTGACCGCCACGAAAGGCCCGGTTTTCCGATGGCCAAGTTGATGGATCGCTTCGGCAACCAACTCTTTGCCCGTCCCGGATTCACCCAGGACAAGAACCGTCAGATCGTTGGTCAGAACACGCGTGATCATGCGATACACGCCCTGCATTGCCTGGCTCCGTCCCACCAATGGCAAGCCGTCGCCACCGTCATTGGTAGCAACGGGTTTCCCCTTCCCACCCGCAGCTTGTTTGACTGCACGCACCAGCTCTTCAAGATCGAAAGGCTTCGGGAAATATTCGAAAGCCCCGGTTTCCGTAGCCCGGACAGCTGTATCCAATGTGTTCTGCGCCGATAGAATGATGATCGGCATATCGGGATAATTGCGGCTGACTTGCGGAAGACCTTCGATACCGTCACCGTCGGTTAGCATCACGTCAGTCAGCATCACCGCAAACGCTTTGTCGGTCAGGGCAGCGTTGCGACCAGCAATACTGTCGCAATGGTGGACGGCGAATCCTTCATCGGACAGCGCCGAAACTACCACTGTCGCAATCGCGTTGTCATCTTCAACCAGAAGAATATCGGTCATGGATTACCCTACTCAGCTACGGCCAGGTGAATGCGAAATTCGGTCTGGCCGGACGTTTCGACACGCTTGTGGCTAACCCGGCCGCCCATATCATTGGTCAATTTCTTGACGAGTGCCAGCCCCAGCCCCTGACCGTTCTTCTTCGATGTAACGAATGGTTCGAAGACATGCTCGCCCAATTGGGGATCAAGGCCTTTTCCGTTGTCACAAACTGCTATCTCGACGGGCAAGCGAACCGATGAACCGCCTTCCCCGATATGTGCGGCAAGGCCGCTGACAAAGCGGGTGCGGACGACGACTTTCGGTTCATCTAAGCCTGCGCAGGCGTCGACTGCATTGGTGAGCAAGTTTACCAGAACCTGTTCGAGCGTATCTTGCTTGGCGAGAACTGCGGGCAAGGAAGGGTCGAAGGCTTCGGCCAGCTCGACTGAATCTTTGACTGCGGAGCGCACGCTGGCCATGGCTTTGCGGATCGTCTGGTGAAGGTTGACCGGCTGCGCCGGCTCCGTGCTGTTGCTGCCAAGTTCCTGCATCCGGTCGATCAAGCGCGCGATGCGGTCCACTTCGCTGGCAATCATGCTGGTCAGTCCGGTGTCAGCTTCCCCTACTTTGCGGCCAAGCAGCTGACTTGCACCTTTTATCGCAGCGAGAGGATTCTTGATTTCGTGCGCCAGGATCGCCGGGGCTTTGAGCGCTGACTGACTTTCTCCTTCCCGACGCATATCATCCTGCCCTGCATCGGAAAGTGTCACAACTTTCCATCCGGGATGACTAGAAAGCGGAGACACGGTGAGGTTTACTTTTCTGTCATCGCCGGCGCGCCTGATTGTGACGCTGCGCGCAACAAGCTGGGACTCCGTGCCGCCTATTCTGGTTGCGACATCCAAGGGCAGTCCGGCTGCACTGACGAATGGCATGCCAATCAGGCGCTTTATACTCCGCCCCAGCATGTCTTCGGCTGCATGGTTAGCCTCGGCAATATTCAGTTCTTTGTCCAGCAGCAGGACTGCGAACAAGAGCCCTGAAATCTGGGCATCTGCGGTGGGACGATCAGGCAAATCAGGCAGCGCGGCGATGAATAAACGGGTCGTAGAAGCGCTCCAACTCGCCGAGCACCTGATCCGGGTCATCGATGAAGTTAACATGGTTCCGGAACTCAGCCGAACCATGCATGCCCTTGGTATACCAGCCAAGGTGTTTACGGGCGACTTTGGAGCCAACTTCGCGCCCGTAGTGATCGAGCATGCCATTATAGTGTTCAACCAAAACGGCATATTGCTCGGCAAAGCTCGGACTTTCGAGGATCTCCCCGGTTCGTAGCCAGTGCATCACCTGCCCGAGCAACCACGGCTTGCCATAGGCACCACGTCCGATCATCAGACCATCGGCACCGGATTGTTCAAGCGCCTTGGCGCTATCTTCAATTCCGCAAATATCGCCGTTGACGATGACCGGAATATCAACCGCATCTTTGACTTTGCGGATGAAGCGCCAGTCAGCCTCGCCCTTGTACATTTGGTTGCGCGTGCGACCGTGGACCGTAATCATCTTCACGCCCAGATCCTCGGCAATATGAGCCAGTTCCGGGGCGTTAAGACTAGCATGATCCCAGCCCATCCGCATCTTTACGGTTACTGGCACATCGACTGCTTTGACAGTTGCTTCCATCAGCTTTGTGGCGAGCGGAACTTCGCGCATCAGCGCCGAACCTGCAAAACCATTGGTGACCTTGCGTACCGGACAACCAAAATTGATATCGATAATCGCAGCGCCGCGATCTGCGTTGAGCTTCGCTGCTTCTGCCATCGAAACCGGATCGCAACCTACAAGCTGCATAGACACCGGATCTTCCGTCTGATCCCATGCCGCTTTCTGGATCGACTGCCGTGTTTCGCGAATGGCGGCTTGGCTGGCGATCATCTCGGTCACATTGAGACCTGAACCATAACGACGGACCAGCGTCCGGAACGGCAGATCAGTCACCCCGGTCATTGGCGCGAGAACAACCGGGCAGTCGATAGTCACATCGCCAATCTGGATCGGCTTTAACGTCGGAGGAGGTGGGATTGTGCTCATATGCGATCAGTGCCTAAAATTTAGGCAGCGCATAGTGCATTGCAGCATCGAGTGCAAGAAGCTAGCGCCCTCCCCTATGTCCAAGAAATCGTCCTATTCGGATACGGCCGTGGTCATTGTGGCTGCAGGAAAAGGCCTGCGCGCCGGGCAACCTTTGCCAAAGCAATTTGCTTCGTGGAACGGCAAACCGGTTCTACGCCATTCAGCTGAAACTTTCGCGCAACTGGCAATAGCCCCAATTGTCGTGGCGATCCCTGAAAAGGGTGAGCCACTGGCCGAAGCAGCTCTTGATGGTTTAGCGGGTATCAAACTCGTCACAGGCGGTGCCACGCGGCAAGAATCTGTACGCAAGGCCCTCGCAACTATCGACGCGGCCACGACCCGAAAGGTCTTGATTCACGATGCGGCCCGCCCAATCGTAATAGCTGGGGTTATCGAGCGTTTGATTGACGCGTTGGATTCGGCAGACGGTGTTATCCCGGTATTGCCGGTGGCTGACAGTCTTTCCATTGATGACGATGGCATTATGGCAGGGTCGGCGGATCGCGATACGCTGCGCAGAGTACAAACACCGCAAGCATTCAAATTCGATGCCATTCTTGATGCCCATAGGAAATGGCAGGGCGAACCAACCGCCGGTGATGATGCGCAAGTGATGATGGCCAATGGCGGAACCATCGCGCATGTAACCGGCGATGAAGCCATGAAAAAGCTTACATATACAGAGGACTTTCGCGTGACAGGACCTACAGTCAGAACCGGCATGGGCTATGATGTTCACCGTCTGGCGGCAGGCGAAGAACTCTGGCTTGGCGGTTTGAAAATCGAGCACGATAAAGGTCTGTCGGGGCATAGCGATGCCGACGTGGCCTTGCATGCAATTGTCGATGCTTTGCTGGGAGCAGCGGCAATGGGTGACATTGGCGATCATTTCCCGCCGAGCGATCCGCAATGGAAGGGCGCAACGTCGTCGATTTTTATGTCCCATGCAGCCAAGCTTGTCACAGAGGCCGGCTACAGTGTCAGCAATATCGATCTGACCATTATTTGCGAGGCGCCCAAGATCGGCCCTCACCGTCAAGCCATGCGAGAGAGAATTGCCGAGTTGCTTTCCGTTGACATCAGCCAAATCAGCGTCAAGGCAACCACAACCGAACGGCTTGGCTTTACCGGACGCGGCGAAGGCATCGCTGCGCAAGCTGTCGCCACACTTTTCCGCCAAGGCTAGGCACATGACCGACACTCTTCTTCCTGCCGATATCGATGCTTTGGCAAAGCGCGTCGTCGAAGAGAATGCAGCCGCCGGACGGAAGATAGTTTTAGCGGAAAGTTGTACCGGCGGATTGGTCGCGTCCGCTATCACCGAAATTCCCGGTTCTTCCGGTGTGCTTGATCGCGGCTTTGTGACCTATTCAAACGAAGCCAAAATGGAAGCGCTGGACGTCGCCAGCGATATTATCGAAACATTCGGAGCAGTGTCGATCGCCTGTGTATGGGCGATGGCCGAAGGCGCACTCAAGAACAGCAATGCAGATGTAGCGGTCGCCATAAGCGGCGTAGCTGGTCCGGATGGAGGCACCGAACTCAAACCGGTCGGCACGGTAGTTTTCGCACGTGTGGTCCGCGGTCAGGAAGGTGATCCGGAAGGCGAACTTAAGAGTTTCGGAGATGTCGGGCGTGGTGAAGTACGCCGTCAGGCAACGCTTTGCGCACTGGAATTGCTGCTCCCGTAAAGTGCATCAGCGCGGGCTTCGAATGCGGCGACCATTTTCCGGAACGCACGATCAAAATACTGGCCAGCCAGTTTTTCAAAGACGCGACTCTTGAAGGTAAAATCTACGCAAAAATCGACTTCGCAGCCGCCACCTTCAACCGGTGAGAACGTCCAGCTATTGTCCAGATCCTTAAGCGGACCGTCCACATAATGGACTTGTAGAGAGTTCGGTCGATCCTTCTGCACGCGCGAGGTAAAACTCTCACGCAAGGATTTGAAGCCAACAACCATGTCGGCTGTCATTTCCGTTTCCGAATTGGCGCGGATGCGGGTGGCGATCACCCACGGCAGAAACTCTTTATAACGCCCGACATCAGCGACCAGATCGAACATCTGCTCACTACTATAGGGAAGCACCCGTTTTTCGCGGATGCCTGGCATCAGCTACCAAGCTTTGCAGCCTGCTTCGCCAGCTTGGCTTCTCTCGCAGCACGCATTTCTGCGAAATCGTCACCAGCATGATAGCTGGAACGGGTTAGTGGGCTGGATGCGACTTGAAGGAAGCCCTTGGCCCGGGCAATCGCTCCAAAAGCATCAAACTGCTTGGGTGTGACAAAATCTTCGACCTTGGCGTGTTTGGGCGTCGGCTGAAGATACTGTCCCATCGTCATGAAATCGATATCCGCACTACGCATATCGTCCATCACCTGATGCACTTCCAAACGCTGTTCGCCCAGACCCAGCATAATCCCGGATTTGGTGAAGATCATCGGATCATGCCGCTTCACTTCCTCGAGCAGGCGGATCGACGCATAATAGCGTGCACCGGGCCGTATCGTCGGGTAAAGGCGCGGTACTGTTTCGAGATTGTGGTTGTAAACGTCGGGACCTGCTTCACAGATAGCCTCCACCGCTTCACGCATTTTACCACGAAAATCCGGCGTCAGAATTTCGATAGTCGTGTCGGGTGTTTCACGGCGAAGGGCCTTGATCACCTTCACGAACTGTCCTGCCCCGCCATCCGGCAGATCGTCACGGTCGACCGACGTAATGACGATATGCTCCAACCCCATCTTGGCCGCAGCAATTGCAGTATTCTCCGGCTCCATCGGATCGACCATGCGCGGCATGCCCGTTTTGACGTTACAAAATGCGCATGCGCGTGTGCACACATCGCCCAGGATCATCACAGTCGCGTGCTTTTTGGTCCAGCACTCGCCAATATTGGGGCAGGCCGCTTCTTCGCAGACCGTATTCAAATTCAACTCGCGCATCAGCTTGCGCGTTTCGTGATAGCCTTTGCTGACCGGCGCCTTCACCCTGATCCAGTCGGGTTTGCGCTGACGCTTGGGGCGGTCCGAGTTCGGTTCTGGTGCTGTCGAGAGGTCGTTCATGCTTGCCATTTAGGCGTGCCCCAACCCTTAGGCAATGCCGCAAAACGCAACTTTGGTATCATACGATTGCACATGTGGAGACATATTGCAGTTGCATTGCGCTCAACATGGCACGCGACTAGCACATAACGCATGGATGCAGCAGCTCTTCAGACCTTCACTTCGCCAGTGGTGTTGTTCTTTATTCTCGGCCTGTTTGCCGCTTTCGTGCGGTCGGATCTAGCGATACCTGAAGCGATTGCCAAAGGCATGTCGCTATACCTTATGGCCGCCATCGGGTTGAAAGGCGGCGTCGCTGTGGCGGAGTCAGGATTGGACGGCACGATCGTGCTGGCACTTATTGCTGGCATCGCCGCAAGCTTCCTGCTGCCGGTAATCGCATATTCAGTTCTCAAATCATTCGGGAAGCTGGACCGGATAAATGCCGGTGCCGTAGCAGCGCATTATGGTTCTGTCAGCGTCGTCACCTATGTTACAGCCGTCGAGATATTGGAACTTTCCGCCCTCCCCGCCGCAGGATTTATGGTGGCAGTTCTGGCAGCAATGGAAACGCCTGCGATACTTAGTGGCCTGATGCTGGCTAAAGGTCGTGGTGGCGATGGGAACAATGATCGCGGAGAGATGCTGCGCGAGGTTTTCCTCAATGCGTCTGTTGTTTTGCTGCTCGGTAGCTTCGCCATTGGCATGGTCGCCGGACCCGATGGATTTGCCGAAGTAAGTCCCTTCTTCCAGGCTGGCTTCAAGGGTGTGCTCTGCCTGTTCCTGCTTGATATGGGCCTGATCGCGGCGCGACGCATCATGGATAGCCGGGCCATTACGGTAAGATTGACCCTGATTGCACTGGGTCTGCCATTGTTTAACGGCGCGCTGGGTGTGCTCGTCGGGACAGGGATCGGCCTGGATATAGGTTCTGCAGCTGCCTTCGGTGTCCTGTGCGCCAGTGCCAGCTATATCGCGGTTCCTGCCGCCATGCGGCTTGCCCTGCCCGAAGCTGATCCGGGCATCTATCTGACAATGTCGCTCAGCATTACCTTCCCTTTCAATATCCTGATCAACATTGGCTTGCTCACCGCGTTCGCGTCCTGGCTCGGTGCGCTGGCAGGAGCAGCACCATGATCGAGACAGTGATACGCAAGCGCATAGAAATTCTCGCAGACACACCCTTGGTGAAGCGCGTTACGCAGGAAATAGACAAGGTCGGGATCACAGGTTGGACCGTCCTGCCTGTGCAATCTGGAAGCGGTCGCGATGGTCCATGGCGCGATGAACGCGTGACCGGATCGGACAAATCGCTGGTCCTGACAATCGCTCCGGAAAGCAAGGCCCAGGCTTTGGCAGAAGCGCTGGTGCCGAACCTCGGCAATTACGGCCTGCTCCTGACCATGTGGGACGTCGAGGTGATCCGCGGGGAGCGATTCTAGTGCCGGAGTTTGCCCAATTGCTGGAGGGCTACCGCCGATTTCGTGCTACCGGTTATCCCGCACAGAAAGAGCGTTATGACGAACTTGCGGAGAAGGGGCAGTCGCCAAAGCTAATGGTGATCGCGTGCTCTGATAGCCGGGTTGATCCAGCACAGATTTTCGATGTGCATCCAGGGGAGATTTTCGTCGTTCGCAATGTGGCGGCACTGGTCCCTCCGTTTGAGACTACACCGGGTCTGCATGGTGTATCGGCGGCACTGGAATATGCCGTTAATGTGCTGGAAGTTAAGCAGATTGTCGTGATGGGCCACGGAATGTGCGGCGGGTGTAAGGCGGCATTGACGCAGGAGCTCAGTGGTTCTGCCAAAGGAGAAGGCGGTTTTGTCGCTGACTGGATCGCATTGCTGGATGAAGCACGAAAACCGGTTGCAGAGCAACACGGTGTCGAGGGTCGTCCCGCGGAACGGGCCATGGAACTGGCAGCGGTTAAAGTCAGCCTTGCAAACCTGCGGACCTTTCCATGTGTGAAAGATCGCGAAGATGCAGGTGCGGTCACGTTGAGGGGCACATTTTTCGCGATTTCCGAGGGTGTTCTTCACGTGCTCGATTGTGACACCGGTGAATTTGTCGCTGCGGATTAAACACTTGCCACTGCCTCGCTGCCAATCCACATGGATGTAATGGCAGACGAACATAACCTGAATATCGCCCTTCTCATTGATGCCGACAATGCCAGCCCGGCAGGAATTGATCCGGTTCTGACGGTTTTGGCTGAGCTTGGTCAGGTCAATATCCGTCGGGCCTATGGCAATTGGCGTAAAACTGCGCTCAAAGGCTGGGTCGACAAGATGCATCGCTATGGCATCGAACCATCGCAACAATTCGATATTACAAAGGGCAAGAACGCCACCGATATGAAGATGACCATCGATGCGATGGACATGTTATATCGCGGAAGGGTTCAGGGGTTCGGGATCATGAGTTCGGACAGTGACTTTATGCCGCTGGCGATGCGTATCCGGCAGGATGGTTATCCGGTTTATGGTTTTGGCGGCGCAAAGACACCCGAGGCTTTTCGGCAAGCATGTTCACGTTTCATTGACGTCAATGCTCTGATCAAAGCCGAAGCCGAACAGCAACGTCACGAGGTCAGTGAGGGGATGGATGAAGATCTGCTGAATCTGCTGTTCGATGCTTACAATGCCAGCAAGCGTGACGAACAGGGTTTTGCCAAATTGTCAGAAGTCGGCCAGCGTGCAGGTAATCGTTCCAGTTTCGACACCCGCAATTACGGCTTTTCGCGGCTGATCGATCTGATCGAGACGATCCCGCACTTTGCGACGGAACGACGCGAAAACGGCCAGATTTGGCTAAAGCGTTTACGGTAACAAAAAAGGGGGCGCGGATCTGTTGTCCGCACCCCCTGACGTTTTTACGAGACTTCAGCTCAAGTGGTGGCTTCGGCAGGCGCTTGCACAGCGGGTGCAGGCTGCGGCGCTTTTCCTCTTGCGAAAGACTGCCACAGATTGCCTACGGCTTTGCGCGACCCGCCGACTTTTCCGAAAGTCTCGGCAGCAGCAGCAAACTTGCCTTGGTCGAACTGCGCGATACCCATGCGTGTCATAACACGGTTGAGATCGGCCCCGCTCTTCGTTGCAGCGATGGCATACATTTCCTCAGCTTTCGCGCTCTCTCCGAAATTAAGGAACACATCGCCTGCTGAGGAAGCGGCCAAGGCTGTTGCGCTAGCTGCACGTGCATCACGCTCAAGCGAAGGGAGATCAGCCCGGTCCGCTTTAATCAAACCGGCAGCAGTGCTTCTGGATTCGCTCACAAATGGGTCGGATGCGTTGAAAATACCTTTCGAGATTGCTTCATCGATCAGCATTTTGACTTCGTTGGGCAATTTGCGCGGATCAGCTGCTTCGATGTAGTCCGCGTAATCACGATCATCCTGCATGATACCGGTGCGATATGCGAGGCGCATCAGATCGAGCAGCACGTCGTCTTGCATGTCAACATAGTTGCGTTGCACGGCGATCGCGTTGCGCCAGTTGGTTTCGGATGGGTGATATTGCGTATTCATCGCGGCAAACTCGATCGCTTCACGCGCAAGATCATTGTTGTACGCAGCAGAGAAAGCACGGAGAATCCAGTCTTCGCGAGGCGTGCGTCCTGCTGCGATTTCCGCATTAATTACACCGCGGTAATATTCGATGCCTTCCTTGTGTGCATCCTGTTCGAAATATGTGCTGGCGATCACGTTCTGCAGATCGGCTTCGTACCCTGCCTCCAACGCCTGCTGGAAACGCGCGCGGGCGCCTGCGGAATCATCCATCTGATAGGCGATCTGTCCGGAGCTGTAATAATGCCGACCCAATTGATCCGGTGCCAAACGGCCGCTGTCGATCATCATGTCAATACCGGTTTTCTGCATCGCCAGATCATCGGACTCGACACCAATGTTAACATGCAGCTGCCCTGCCACCATCTTGTCGTCCGCGGTCTGCACCTTCGAAAGCACGTCAGGCAGCAACGCGGTAGCACCAGCGACATCTTTTGGTTCAGCCGACAACAATGCTGCGGCGGCCTGATAAGATTTCAGGAAATCACGCGAATAGTCAGCCTTGCTTTCCTTCTTCTTTTTCTTCTTCTGGGCATGAGCAGGCTCTGCAAAAACACCTGCAGTCATGGCAGTTCCGCACATAAGTGCGATAGCAAGCGCGATATTCGAACCCGGGCGCTTCGTGCCCTTCGAACGGTCAAGTGAAAACATCAGGGTTTCTCCCGGTAAAAATGTAGCCAAATCTGGCGAAAACTACGTCTCACAAACGCGCTGATGCCGTTTCGTGTCCCGTATTGCAATCGGAGTTACAAAAAACCGTCTGAACAGGCATTGAACATGCGCTCAAGAACACTGTTTCGAGGGTGGAAAAATCAGCAAAAGTCAGATGTGGAAAACAGGCTGATTCAAGCAGGAAGACGGCCCGCAATGCTGGCAGTTTGTACCCGCTTCACCTATTGTAATTCATACAATTGATGAGCGCTTCAATGCGCCGGAAATGAGACCTTTTGAGCGACGACAACCAGACCCCTGATCCCGTTGGCCCCTCGGACGAATATGCTCGTATCGATATCGTCGATGAAATGAAGACGAGCTACCTCGATTACGCCATGAGCGTGATCGTCAGCCGTGCTCTTCCGGATGTACGTGACGGATTAAAACCGGTTCACCGGCGGATCCTTTTCGCCAGTCAGGAAGGCGGCTTCGTTGCAGGCCGGCCATACCGCAAATCGGCCAAGATTGTCGGCGACGTGATGGGTAACTATCACCCGCATGGCGACAGCGCGATTTATGATGCCTTGGCCCGCATGACGCAGGACTGGTCGCTACGCGTCCCGCTGATCGATGGCCAGGGTAACTTTGGCTCGATGGATCCCGATCCGCCCGCCTCTATGCGTTACACCGAAGCGCGTCTGGCAAAGGTGGCGAATTCGCTTCTCGATGACCTCGACAAAGATACGGTCGATTTTGCCGAGAATTACGATGGTTCGCGGCAAGAGCCGCAGGTCCTGCCTGCGCGCTTCCCCAACCTGCTGGTCAACGGCGCGGGCGGTATCGCGGTGGGTATGGCGACCAATGTTCCACCGCACAATCTGGGCGAAGTTATCGATGCCTGTCTGGCATTTATCGAAAACCCCGGAATTACATCCGAAGAGCTTGTCGAGATCATCCCGGGGCCTGATTTCCCGACGGCACCGCTAATTCTCGGCCAGTCCGGCGCCAAGGCAGCCTATACCACCGGGCGTGGTTCGATTCTGATGCGCTGCCGTCACGAGATCGAGACCAAGCGCGGCGACCGTGAGAGCATTGTTCTGACCTCGATCCCCTATCAGGTCGGCAAAAACAATCTCGTCGAGAAGATCGCTGAAGCTGCCAAAGAAAAGCGGATCGAAGGCATTTCGGACATCCGAGATGAATCGAGCCGCTTGGGCGTGCGTGTTGTGGTCGACCTTAAGCGCGATGCCACGGCTGAAGTCGTCCTGAACCAGATCTGGCGCCACACCCCCGCCCAATCCAGTTTTCCGGCCAATATGCTAGCCATCCGTGGTGGCCGGCCTGAAGTTCTGGCGCTGCGTGATATCATTCAGGCGTTCATCCAGTTCCGCGAAGAAGTCATCACTCGCCGTACCAAGTTCGAGCTGAACAAGGCACGTGATCGCGCCCATATTTTGCTTGGTCTGGTGGTCGCGGTTTCCAACCTCGATGAAGTTGTAGCGATGATCCGCAGTGCGCCAAACCCGGCGGAAGCGCGGGCTAAACTATTGGCGAAGCATTGGCCGATTGGCGATATCGCGCAATATATCCGTCTGGTTGAGGCAATCGAGCCTACGGCCGATCAAGAAGGCGGAACTTACCAACTGTCCGAACGGCAGGTTAAGGCCATTCTGGAGTTGCGTCTGCATCGCCTCACAGCTTTGGGGCGCGACGAAATCGGCGATGAACTGAAAGTTCTGGCCAGCGAAATCGAAGAATATCTCTCGATTCTTGCAGATCGCGCGAAGCTATACGGCGTGATGCGCGAAGAGCTGGTCGAAATTCGGGAAAACTATGCGACGCCGCGTGTCTCCGAAATAGCGCCCGCATGGGATGGTCTTGATGATGAGGACCTGATTGAACGCGATGAAATGGTCGTGACCGTCACACTTGACGGGTATATCAAACGGACACCGCTTTCGACTTTCCGCGCACAGAATCGGGGCGGCAAAGGCCGTGCCGGAATGGCAACCAAGGACGAGGATGCGGTCAGCGAAATGTTCGTCACCAGCACCCACAATCCCGTGCTGTTTTTCTCCACAGCAGGTAAAGTCTATCGCCTCAAAGTCTGGAAACTGCCGGAAGGCGGGCCCACAACACGGGGACGACCGATCATCAATCTCCTGCCAGCGTTGGACGACGGTGAAACAATTCGCACGGTCCTACCGCTTCCCGAAGATGAAGAAAGCTGGGGCGCATTGAATGTCGTATTCGCTACCAAGATGGGCAATGTTCGCCGCAACAGCATGGATTCATTCGCCAACATCCCGTCAAATGGCAAACTGGCGATGCGTT
>JAHDDJ010000003.1:0-4458 GCA_020629385.1 Erythrobacter sp. | reverse complement strand
GATGACAAGCTGATCGGCGTCGCCTTGCTCGAAAATGGCGATGACGTGTTGCTGGCGACCAAACAGGGCAAAGCCATCCGCTTTGCAGGTGAAGATGTCCGCGAGTTCCAAAGCCGGACCTCTACCGGTGTACGCGGCATGAAGCTCAAGCCCGATGACGAAGTGGTTTCGCTGTCCATCCTGCACGGAGGTTCCGCTACACCCGAAGAACGCGACGCCTATCTCAAGGTTGCGCCGTGGAAAGCCGATGACGATGCGCCTGAACTTTCGGCCGACCACGCCGAAATGGCAGAAACCGAGCAATTCATCCTGACCGTATGCGCCAACGGATATGGCAAATTGTCCTCTGCCTATGAATATCGCCGTGCCGGGCGCGGTGGTCAGGGCATCACCAATATCGACAATATCAAGCGGAACGGCCCTGTCGTCGCTAGCTTCACCGCCACCAAGTCCGACCAATTGATGCTGGTTACAGACCAGGCAAAATTGATCCGGATCGGACTAGAAACATTGCGGGTTATTGGTCGCGCCAGCGCCGGAGTTCGTCTATTCAACGTTGACGATAAAGAAAAAATCGTGAGCGTTGCCAAATTGGACGAGGATGAAAGTCCCGAGAACGAGGCGGAGGAAGCAGTGGTAGAAGAAATCATCGGCCGCGATGCCGAGGACACCGAACCGCATACCCCTCCACAATCGGACGATGACATTGGCAAGGGTCCTGGCGCCTGATGCTCGAGATCACCCCCTCTGACGCTTCTTGCGGAGCGATTTTACGAGGGGTGAATCTCAACAGCACATTGGCGGATGATACAGTCGCCTCCATCAGAGCTGCTTGGCTGAAGCACAAGGTGATCGCATTTCCTGACCAGCATCTCGACGATGATGGGTTGGAACGCTTCACCGAAGTAATGGGCGGGTTCGGCCACGACCCCTTCTTTGCACCTATCGAAGGCCGACAGAACATTGCTGCAATTTTGCGCGAAGCCGATGAAGATACTCCCCTTTTCGCCGAGAACTGGCATACGGATTGGAGCTTCCTCGAAAATCCGCCGGCGGGGACTTGTCTAGCGGCAAGAGATATTCCTCCTGTGGGAGGTGACACTCTGTTTGCTGATCAGGTGGCGGCATTTGCAGCTCTTCCACTAGAGCGTCAGGACTATTTGCGTGGCCTGACCGCTATTCATAGCGCCCGCGCTGCCTATTCGCCAGACGGAACATATGGCGAGAAAGACAAGGGGCGTTCGATGGCTATTCGGCCGGATGAAAGTGCACTTGAAACCCGTCGCCACCCCCTCATCACGCAGCACCCGGAAACCGGGGAAGAAGCAATTTTCAGTACGTTTGGCTATATTGTTGGCATTGATGGTTTACCGGATGAAGAAGCCGGTCCTTTGCTCTTTGAACTGATGGCCTGGCAATCCAAGGACGAGTTTGTCTATCGCCAGAAATGGCAGCCCGGCATGGTTGTTCTGTGGGACAATCGCAGTGTGCTTCACCGTGCAACCGGCGGCTATGAAGGGCACCGCCGCGAACTGCATCGCACCACAATAGCGGCACCCGCCGCGATTTAGGAAGTTTCCGGCAATTCCCGTCGTAAAGTCTGGATCACGCCTGTTGCGATCAAAAACTGGCCGGAGAAATAAAGCGGCCAGATCAACAGGCTTGTAACGCTACTGGCATTCTCGGCCCCGATATTGAAAAATATCAGCCAGTCGGAAACTATGAACAGGATAGCACCCAAACCAACTCTGTAGCGCGAAAATTTGCTCAGCCAGGCGGTTGCAGCCATCGCTCCTAAAGTAGTGGCATAAACGGTCACTGCCACATCCCGTGTCAACAACCATGACACCATCGGCGTGATCAGCAACAATGCGAAAGCCGCTCCTTTCTGACTTCCGGTCGTTTGTTCACGGCGATTGCGCAGATAAAGCGTGATTGCAGTGAGATGCGAAAGCGCAAATGCAGCCCCGCCCCAGACAAAGCTAAGCTCGATCGCCATGTCGCCCAATGACGAAAATGCCATCACCAGTGCAAGCAACCGCGCATCAAACAAACCGCAGCGTGCCAGGGCATAGATCGCCAAAAATGCAACTCCGCTTCCTTTCAGTAAAATGATCGGAAGCTCGTCGATGTCGCCTGAACGCAGAAAGAAGTAGGCAATAGCACCAACTATTGCGGCAAACAGCCATGGTCTGTGTTCAATAAGTGCGCGTTTCGGCATAAATCCCTCCAATTGCATTCTTGGACTTGAAGGAAGGTGCAGGCAAGCACTAGGTGCGCTGCATGGCACATCAGGTTCATATCATCGGAGGCGGACTCGCCGGGAGCGAGGCTGCATGGCAATTGGCAAAGCGCGGTATCAAAGTCCGACTGTCCGAAATGCGCGGGTCAGGCGAGATGACGCCTGCACACCAAACGGATGGATTGGCCGAGCTGGTTTGCTCCAACAGCTTCCGTTCCGACGATAGCGACAAAAATGCTGTGGGCTTACTGCATCACGAAATGCGCCGCCTTGATTCGATCATAATGGCCGCAGGCGCAATCGCGCAGGTTCCTGCCGGATCGGCCATGGCGGTGGATCGCGATGTGTTTTCAGCAGAAGTTGAAAAGCGGTTGAGTGAACATCCGAATATCGAAATCGTCCGCGAACGCGTGGATACGCTGCCGAGCGAGGGGTTGGTAATCGTCGCAACAGGTCCGCTTACTGCGGCTTCACTTGCAGACAGCATCGTCAAAGCCACCGGCGAAGATCGCCTCGCTTTCTTCGATGCGATTGCCCCGATCGTGCACCGCGATAGCATCAATATGGAAATCGCTTGGGTCCAGTCGCGCTGGAACAAACGCACCGAAGCGTCCAACGCGGACGGAGACTACATCAATTGCCCGATGACCAAGGACCAATATCTCGCCTTCCATCAGGGACTGCTTGATGGCGAGAAAACCGAATTCAAGGAATGGGAGGCGAACACCCCCTATTTTGACGGATGTATGCCGATTGAAGTTATGGCGTCCCGTGGCGTGGAAACATTGCGTTACGGCCCCATGAAACCTGTCGGGCTCGATGATCCGCGCACCGCGTGTGAAGAATTCCCGCAGGGCCGCTGGCCCTATGCCGTTGTCCAGCTCAGGCAGGACAACAAGCTGGGCACTTTGTGGAACATGGTCGGCTTCCAGACCAAGCTCAAATACGGCGCGCAGATCGAATTGTTCCGGACCATACCCGGCCTCGAAAACGCGGAGTTTGCACGGCTGGGCGGGTTGCACCGCAACACCTTCATCAACTCACCGCTTGTTCTTGATCGCCAAATGCGGCTGAAATCGGCACCTAACATTCGATTTGCCGGCCAAATTACCGGTTGTGAAGGCTATGTTGAGAGCGCCACGGTCGGCCTATTGACCGGCATTATGGCCGCAACCGAACTCGCAGGCGACGCATGGTCCCCTCCCCCAGCAACAACTGCGATGGGAGCGTTGCTGTCACATATTACCGGCGATGCAGAGGCGGACACCTATCAGCCTATGAATGTCAATTTCGGACTTTTCCCGCCACTACACGATGTCAAAAAGAAGCAGCGGAAAGAAGCATACACATCCCGTGCGAAAGTCGATTTCAGTGCATGGCTGGACAGGCTTGAGGCTGTACCGGCTTAAATTAGCACTTGCAGGCCGATCTGCGCTTTGATCGCTTCGGGCGTGTGGTGGCAAATTCCTGAGGAGTAAGCTCTTCATCGCCATTGGCGTCGGCATTGTCGAACCGCGTAGCTGTTGCGACTGCCCATTCCTCAAACGTCAGCAGGTTGTTGCCATCCTTGTCCAGCTTGCGGAAAGCATCAGACCGGGTCGAAAGCATCTCGTTGCGGGATATCTTGCGGTCACGGTTGCGGTCATACCGGAAAAACCGGCGTTCTTCGCGCGACAGCTCGGTGGCTTCAGGCGGAGCCGGCCCGGTCAGATCACCCGGATCGGCCACCGGAATCTCGGGCTCGGCGGGTTCTGTTTCTACTACCACTGGCGGAGGTGCGGCTTCTTCCACTTGCGCTCGCCCCTGCCACCAGAACAGTCCGATGCTTGCAAGTAAAAGAGCAATAACAGCACCCAGGAATATCTTGTTCACACAAACCTCCGCACAACGCTCGTGCAGAGTACAATGGTTTATCGACCAAACAAGCCAAGCCTGAAAATATGAAGAATATCACTGCGGCCGTTTACAAGGCCTTCCGCACCATTTTTCATGAACCGTGCCCCAAGAGACCCGAGAATTCGCAATGAACGAAGGCCATATGGCACATTCAGTGATCCTGCGCATTGTTGCGCGGCCATTTGCATAATCATGTCACGCTCTTCCTGATCGCTCACTCTCGATGCCAGATCAGCGAGTGCCCAAAGAACACCGCAATGCATGGCATTTGCTGCTTCATGGCCCTCCATTCGTGCCAATGCCGCAAAGCACTGCGCCCT